>CAMYQS010000144.1 GCA_947296835.1 uncultured Atopostipes sp. | reverse complement strand
GCGTTACAGCTGGTGGAATATCTTTGCCCATAAATTTACCTGTGTTGATAATATAGCACTCGACATCTTTGTCGAATAGTGCTTTGAATGCCTCATAGTCATCAACAAGCGGGTACACACGGAATGGGTTGGCGTAAGGTGAAACAACGACCTCTCCAACATTTTTCACGTTTTCTGCACTCGAACGAGTCGTTACTAATGTACAACCCATCGATGAAGCAAGGGTTGGGTCTTTAATGCGAACAATTGGTGGCAGTGTTTCATCTTTCATAATCCAGTAAATCGAATTGATTGGTGCGGACACTTTATCGATACGGTTCGGTGTACTAAAACGCGATTTCACGGTACGTCCGTTTCCGTTACGGATATCTTCCGTCAGCAATACTTTCTTGCCATCCCCGTCTAGCGTAACCCCAACGTTTTGAACCGTTACTGAATAATCTAATTCGCGGTGCCCTGTTGGGTAGTCGTTTGTTTTATCAAAGTAAGAAGGCTCCAACGCAATAGTTGTTCCATCTTCTTGATTGATAATAAAGGCATCATCGTGTAGAACAGTAATGTCATATTTTCCATCATGTTGGGCATGCGTTAACGTCGACTTTCCTGAACCGGATAAGCCGTAAAATGACGCGACGTGGTGATCGCCATCCGCTTTCTTATAATCTTTCAATCCGCCGTGACTCGCAACATAACCTTGACGAGCCGCTGTTCCCCATGCGAGAGTCAGCGTGCCTTTCTTCAACTCACCAAAATATTGTAATCCTAAAATAATGGCGACGTTATGGTTCGTATCAAAATAAGCTAACCCATCCGGGAAGTCAGCATGCGTCCAAGTTGGATCGGCGTAAACATAAATATCATTCTCTTCATACACTTTTGATTGCTTGTATCTTTCTAAGTAATCATCCTCCAGCATTTGGAAATTCACAAGCCATGAGAATAGATTGTTTGAAAACTCTTCTGGGACCATTAAGTGGGCGCGAACCATGAACTCTTCATCTAATCCAACAATCGCGTCACCTGTAATAAATGGATAGTAGCCACCTTCATAGACGGCATCCATTGCGATTTTCATTAACTTCTTATCTTCATCCGGATCTTTTCCGTAAATTCGACGAGCGCGTGCGGTACGTCCAACAATACTACTTCCATTATCTACAAGAACTTTAGCGTCTTCTGGTAATCCAAGCTCCCTTGCGTTCTCAACAACCTGGTCCAGAATAATCGTAGTGGGTGCATCATGTGCCATTTCATATGCTTCAGCGAGTGTCGTGACTTTATAAACATTGTTTCCATAAAATGCCGTTTCTACAATTGACTTTAGTGGAGACAGTAATTTGTTTTCTGTTCGGAGTGTCTCTGCTTCAAATTCTTTTCTTGTAGCCATCGCTTTCTCCCTTTCTTGTGCGTATTTAATTGTTTGCCCTACCTAATCATCACAAATCCTTAGATTTTCTGCGCAATCACCTTCCATTAGTTTCGTTTTATTACCCTATTATATAAAGCGCTTACATTATTTTAATTATAACACATGTTCATTTCATCCGGTATACAGGAATGATATTATTTTACAAATTGATCACTGCCAAAATGGACCTCTTGCCCATATAACACCTCAAGTGACTGATCCGCCTGTCGCACCAATAAATGCCCCTCCGCATTAATCCCTTCAATCACACCCTGTTTCTTTTCGCGATTGATCGTGTAATGCACTTCCTGCCCAATTCCAAGCAAGTGTTTTTCATAAATTTCCATAAACCCTTTTTCCTGAAATGAAAGATGGTTAATGTAAAATCGATTTAAAAAGGCACTAAGGAACGCATTTTGATTGAAATCAGTTGGTGTTTCTTCACCAAATATCGTGCCTGCCACAGATTGAACTTTTTCATCTGTTTCTACAAAGTTACCGGCAATATTCAGCCCGATTCCTACAACAACCCCGAGTGTATTTTCGTCATCAATACCCGAAACCATTTCACTCAGAATCCCGCTCACTTTTTTACCATCGTAAAATAAATCGTTTACCCATTTAATCAAAACAGGTTTCGATACGTACTCTTCTAGCGTTTCAACCAGTGTTGTAGCTGCCATAAGGGTATAAAGTGGAATATTTTCAATCTTTTCAGTATTTGGTAAAAAGGCTAAGGTAAAATACAGACCATGCGCCAGCTCAGAATAAAAGGACTTCCCACTGCGACCGCGACCGGCTGTTTGCCGATTTGTTACAACCAGTGATAGATGGTTCGGAGAATCGCGTAGAGCCTGTTTCGCAACATCGTTTGTTGATGATACGTAATCAAGCACCACCACGTTGAGTAGCTCCGAATCTTGGTGAAATTCTTTTATAATTTGGTTTTTATCAAGTTTATGACTGGTCACAGCATTTCACCTCCCTTTTAATTATGACTGAATTAACGATTTAATGATTGTGCCATCTTAAAGTACGTGTGTCGTTTTCCACGAACGGTTAAACCTAATTGTAGAATATTTTCTGGATCCGGCATGCGTCCGTAACTTCCGTCTCCAATATGGTGAACATCAATTCCGACACGCTTATTGCTTAAGCCAATTTCACGAATCGTCGCTGGGTCAGCACTCTCTTGACTAGTACCGATTGTACTAATCACCACACCACCTAGCTTGTGAACTGCGACTGTCGCTTCACGCGCGCGCTCTTCGCTTACGCCTGGTGCTGTTCCACTTGCTGGAATTAATACGCCGTCCGCGCCTTTTTCCATAAAGACCTTCAGTTGGTCCACATCAATAATATCCTCTGCTAATCCCGCGCCGTGCATTTTACCAGCAAAAACGAGGCCATTATAATGTGCTTTTGCAAGCTCAACAGATTGCTCGATGGATGCCATCGATACGCCTGTCGCTGGGTTTCCAGTTAACATAATAAAATCAATTCCTAATTTTTCAGCAGCTTCTAGACTCTCTTTCGAAACGCCGCGCCCTTTCGATAACGTGATCAGCTCTTCTTGACCTTGCGCATCCACGTCAACCGGCTCTAAGTTAATCCCAATCGGACGACCTGCCCATTCTTTCAATTGCTGAATCGGGTTGTCCATTTTCTCCATCCCAACAATATCTTTTTCGAACACGTCAAACTCATTCAACACCAATAGATCGGCACCAAACGCAGCCATCATTTCAGCATTCGTCACGCCTTCAAGTAACGGTGCAGACGTCACAACCCACTCACCCATGATCGTTCGGCCCTCACTCGCCAAAATCGATTGCTTAAACGCTTCTGGTGTCATGTCCTTGTAATCACTCGGGTAACAACTAATTAGACGTTTCATTCTATTTCCTCCTTAGATTTAAAGAAAACTTGTTGTCCCTAGTATAACGGATATGACACCAAAACTTAATCTTAAACACACCCTCTCTCTCTTTTGTGAAATGAACACCTTGAAGGAATTGACTATTCAATTTTGCCTAACGTCAAAAGCATGGTAAAATAAGTTCGGACGTTCATCACTAGGAGGAGAAGTTATGGCACAAGAAGATGACATCTTAGTCATTAGCCGTTTTTTCAAAATTATAAGCGATTCGACTCGTTTATCGATTTTATATTTATTGAAGGAAAAAGAGCGTAATGTAAGTGAAATTGTGCGTGAAATGAATATGGAGCAATCGGCGATATCGCATCAGCTACGAATTTTAAAGGACTCGCGTCTAGTACGATCACATCGTGAGGGTAAATCAATGATTTACAATTTAGATGATGAACATATTTTTGATATCCTAAATCAAGTTCGCATACATATTAACGAACGCGATCACGAACATAATCATTAACAGAGCCGACGGGATGAGCAATCATCTCGTTTTTTGGCTTTCATTTCAAGAAAAAACAATCCATAATGGAAATAATATATGGATGGAAGGAGTTGTCTTTTGATGGAAAAGCAATACTTAAATCAGTTTTATAAAAAATCGCGTGTGGAGCGCGTCGAAGCGTTACGTTTGGCGGGTGTCCTTTCACAAGAAGATTATGACTTATTGACATTAGATCACTTAAAATTAGCGGACGAAGTAGCGGATCGGATGATTGAAAACGTTGTGGCGAAATACGAGCTACCTTTTGGGATAGCGATGAATTTTGTCGTAGATGGTGAAGAGCTCCTCGTTCCAATGGTGACCGAAGAGCCTTCAGTTGTGGCTGCTTCAAGCAACGCAGGAAAAATGATCGGTGCGTCTGGGGGCTTTCAGACTGAAATGGAAACCCGCTTACTCATCGGACAAATTGTCCTGAAAAATGTACCAGATATGACGGCAGCTGCAAACCTAGTCCAAGAAAAAGAAGTTGAGATGATTGAGTTAGCAAATGCCTCTCACCCGTCGATTTTAAAGTATGGTGGTGGCGCAAGGAAAGTTACAGCACGTATCATCGAAGCAGATGAAGAGTACGAGTCGCCAGCAT
>CAMYQS010000143.1 GCA_947296835.1 uncultured Atopostipes sp. | reverse complement strand
AGTGATTAGCTAAAATGTTTTTCGTAATATCATCCTGCGTTGGACCTAAACCACCGGATACAATTACAATAGTCGCACGTGCTTCCGCGTCTTGAATGGCCTTTAAAAGACGGTCGGGGTTATCACCAACGGTTGTGTGGTGATGCATGTTAATACCGATCGATGCAAGTTCTCGAGCTAAATAAGGTGTATTTGTGTCGATGACTTCACCGAGCAAAAGTTCTGTTCCACTTGTTATAATTTCTGCATTCATTATTATGCTCCTATATATATAATTTGCAAAAAAATCGTATTTTCGCGTTTTTTCTTCAAATTTCTTTTAATTAATTTTACAGGTCATGCAAAAAATAGTCTAGAAAAAGAAAATAGACAGCGATGCTATGCACATACTGTCTACTTTTATGGTGTTTAAATTATTTTATTGGATCGTATCTTTAAAGATGAATCGAGCATTGTAAAAATAGTCGACTCCTGAATACACTGTGAAGAATAATGACACATATAATAAAATAGTACCCACAGGAATTCCTGTCCATGCTAGTGGGAAATCATTCACTAATAAGAAAATAATTGCTAGCATTTGTGTAACAGTTTTAATTTTACCTGGCCAATCAGCCGCTAAAACTGTTCCGCCTGTTTCCACAAGTAATAAACGTAAACCTGTGACCGCGAATTCACGCGCAATAATAACCGCGACTACCCAACCTGGCGCTAAGTCTAAGTTAACTAGCATAATTAATGCTGATGCCACTAAGATTTTATCTGCCATTGGGTCTGCAAATTTTCCGAAGTTTGTTACCAGATTATCTCGACGCGCAATATAACCATCAAGCCAGTCTGTAAAACTTGCGAAAATAAAGATCACTGTTGCGATAATAATTGGTGTACTCATTGTTGAGCCCAGTAATTCAACCGTACCCCAGTCGAATGGATATGCGACAAGTACGACAAAAAACGGGATTAGTAATAACCGTAATAAGGTTAATTTATTTGGTAAGTTCACTGTGTTGCCTCCTGTAACGATTGGATCGTTATTCTGTAAATTGTAATTGTAAGTCTTGTTTTACAATATTTTCTGCTTCAGGTGCGTATTCTAATGTTGCGTCGTTTAGCGTCACAATTGTTGCTGGTGCGCTACCGATAACTAAATCGACTTGCGTAACATCCTCGCCAAACGAAACACTTAACTCGTCACCATCATTTAGAAGTTGTGCGTAACTTTCGCCACCCGCTACGTCAACACTTACCCAAGAGTTTCCTCCTGATGCTGTAAGCACTAAGGTTTGTTCTTCCGGATGTGGTCCTGCGACCGTGTACGTTGTGTTGCCACCCGTACTTTCTGAAATAGAAATCGCCTGAGCTTCCGGCTCTTCCTCTTCTTCTTCTTCTGCTGCAGCAGGTTCTTCTTCCGAATCTTCCGGTTCGGTCTCTGTCTCTGCGCCATTTTCATTTGACTCTTCCGTCACTGGAGGAGCTGTTTGTTGGGTATTATCATTAATTAGTGGTGTTTCTGTATCATCCGCTTGACGCCATGCAAAATAAATGACACCAAAAATCGCTACAACAAGTAAGATAATTAAGATCGTTGGTAAGTTATCTTGTAACGTATTTAACGGTCCACTTGATCGTCCTTGTGTACTACGCGATGGTGGCACCGCCACGTTTTCTGCAAATTCTTCACTTGCATCTTTTACTGATTCATTTAAGTGTTCCTTTAATAATTGTTCACCATCTAAGCCTACAATATCTGCATACTGTTTTACAAAAGCACGAGCGTAAAATCGCCCTGGTAATATATCTGTATTACCATCTTCGATTGCCTGTAAGTATCGTTTTTGTATTTTCGTCGTTTGCTGTAGGTCATCTAAAGTGTAACCTTTTTCAATTCGAGTTTCTTTTAAAATTTCACCAATTTCGTTCATATATTTCACCTACCGTTTTATTAAATTTAACTAAATTGGTTGTTCTACGTTTCGGGAATAGTTTACATACAAGAAAATTATAACATATTTCATTGTCCTAAACTATAGTTTAATCATAACTTAATATTTGTAATTAATTGTTTTAGGGCATCTCTATGCCAAATTATAGTTTATATTATATAGTCCGAAAAATACAGCAAAGTAGTCAGGTAAAAAAGAAAGGCCATCCTCAATATTGAAAGATGACCTTATATTTTTACATTATTGATTTATTTCATCTAAAAGTTCTTGAACTTTGTCTGTTTGTTCCCATGTAAAGTCAACATCTGTACGTCCAAAGTGTCCGTAAGCGGATGTTTCTTTGAAGATGGGTTTCGTCAGGTCTAGATCCTTGATGATTCCTGCAGGTCTTAAGTCAAACACTTTACGAATCGCTGCAATTAGTTTCTCGTCTGAAACTTTACCCGTTCCAAATGTTTCAACTGCGATCGATACCGGTTGAGCCACTCCAATTGCATAGGCTAATTGAATTTCAGCTCGGTCTGCTAAGTCTGCCGCTACGATGTTTTTCGCGATATAACGTGCCGCATAACTTGCAGAGCGGTCAACTTTTGTCGCGTCTTTTCCGGAGAATGCTCCTCCACCGTGACGTGCTGAACCACCGTATGTGTCGACGATAATTTTACGTCCTGTTAAACCGACATCACCTTGAGGTCCACCAATAACGAAGCGTCCTGTTGGGTTAATGTAATATTTTGTATCTTCATCCAACCATTTTTCTGGAATCACTTTGTTAATGACTTCTTCTTTGATTCCAGTTGCAAGTTCTTCAAGCGTCACTGCTGGATGGTGTTGTGCACTTACGACAATTGCGTCCACACGTTGCGGTGCGCCTGCTTCATCGTATTCTACAGTAACTTGTGCTTTTCCATCTGGACGTAAGAATGGTAATGTCCCATTTTTACGAACAGCTGCTAGACGGCTAGATAATGCATGACTTAGTGAGATTGGTAATGGCATTAATTCTGCCGTTTCTTTTGTCGCATAACCAAACATAATCCCTTGGTCTCCTGCTCCAATTTTATCCAATTCACTTTGTTCGTCTGTGTTTTTATATTCTAACGACTGGTCCACTCCACCTGCGATATCTTCTGATTGATCATCAATCGCTACGATAACTGCACAAGTGTCGGCGTCAAAACCATATTTTGCACGTGTGTACCCAATGTCTCGTACTGTTTCACGAACAACGGATTGAATGTCTACGTAGGCTTCTGTACGGATTTCTCCTGAAATAAAAACAAGTCCTGTTGTAACTACTGTCTCACATGCGACACGTGAATTCGGGTCTTTTTCCAGTAGCGCATCTAAAATCGCATCACTAATGCGGTCTGCCATTTTATCTGGATGTCCTTCAGTCACTGATTCGGATGTAAATAATCTTTTCTCTATCATATTCTGTGTTCCCCCTATATTGTTTCGGTTACAAGGCTTCCGGCACGGATGTGACGTCCTATCGGGAATCAAATGTAAACCTTCATTATTCTAACACAGGAAAAGACCATTTTCACTCTTTTTCGCAAGGTTTATTGGGTTTTTATGAAAACAACGCTTACAGTATCTCTTTTTTTCGTGAAATGAAGTTCTGGGATATAATTTCTAATTGGAAATGCAGCGTAAATAAGGTATCATAGCAACAGAAAGGATGGTGCACATGCGTCAATCTAAACTGAATAAATTTTATCATCCAACATTATTTTTCTTCCTGTTACCCTTTTTCCAGATCTTACTCGGAATGATTTATTCCCTGCGGTATCAGACGTTAAACATTGTATCTTTTATCTTCTTGTACTTATTTGTATTATTTAATCAGATGCTTGAAAATATATTATTGCGTATTCCAGATAATGACTTCACCTTTTCAAAAGGATTCTTTGGAGCCGTTCAAGGTTTGAATCTGTTGACGATTCTGTATTTTGGTTTCCAGCATTCTTGGTTAACGAGCTTGTTCTTATTGCTATTCAGTTTGAATATTCAAGGACAATTCTTATTTAGTTTCTATGATTTAGAATTTTATGGGACAATGTTGTCCGTCATTTTAAAAACGATTTTCTTAAACAGCTTTAGCTTCTTTATCGGAGTCGATTTTATTCAAGCACGATTCATCGTGTATTTCCTTGGACTACTCGTGCCGCTCTTCTTATATGAAGTGTCTCGCATTCGTCCTGAAATGAAAACTAATATTCTGCGCGTTTTAATTGCGTTATCCTATGTCGTTGGACTGGTTTTATTATGGCCACCGCTGTCATTCGTCAGTCTATTGTTATTACTGAGTCTTCCCTTCGCATGGGGACTAATGAATAATGCGTTCAATCGTAAAACATCTTCAGTGTTTATGATCAACTTCTCGTTATTCTACATTCTGTTAACGATGTATAGTGTTTTAATTTCATAATTTAATAAAGAAAAGAACAAAAAAAAAGCTTACATCAGCATTGCTGATGTAAGCTTTTTGTTATGGCTCAGGACGGAGTTGAACCGCCGACACACGGAGCTTCAATCCGTTGCTCTA
>CAMYQS010000142.1 GCA_947296835.1 uncultured Atopostipes sp. | reverse complement strand
ACGTTAACAGCGTCCTGACCCGTCATCGCATCAACAACTAGGAAAATCTCATCTGGTTGTACAGCTGTTTTTACATCTTTTAATTCCGTCATTAAGACTTCATCAATATGTAAACGACCGGCTGTATCAATGATCACTAAATCACGATTTTGTGCTTTAGCTTCTTCAAGTCCACGCGTTGCTATTTCAACTGGACTAACTTGGTCACCCATACTAAAGACAGGAATATCTAATTGCTTACCTAAAGTTTCTAACTGGTCAATCGCCGCTGGACGATAAATATCCGCCGCAATTAACATAGGCTTCATATTTTTGTTTTTTCTTAAGTAGTTAGCTAGTTTACCAGCAGTTGTTGTTTTACCAGCACCTTGTAAACCAGTCATCATAAAGATTGTTGGTCCAATGTCTGAAGTCGCAATCTCAGATTGCTCTCCACCCATTAATTCAGTCAACTCATCGTAAACAATTTTTACAACTTGTTGTCCACCGTTTAAACTCTCTAGTACTTCTTCACCTAGAGCTTTTTCTTTAATATTTTTAACAAATTTTCGGACTACTTTATAGTTAACGTCTGCTTCTAGTAGAGCTAGACGAACTTGACGCATTGCGTCATTGACATCTTGCTCAGATACTTTACCTTTTTTACGCAATGATGAAAAAGCATCTTGCAAACGTCCTGTTAAACCTTCAAAGGCCATTTAAACTAGTTCCCCTCTCCTGTTGAATCTTGCATGACATCTTCGATTAATTCCATTAATTTTTTATCATTTTGATAAGTTTCATTAACATATTCTCGAATGTTTTTTAATGCCAGCTTACGATTTTCAAACTCTTCGACAAATTTTAATTTCTCTTCATAATTCACTAACGCATCTTCTGCGCGTTTAATACTATCATAAATCGCTTGACGACTTACATCATGGTTATCTGCAATTTCAGCCAAAGTATGATCTTCTTCATAATATTCAGCCATATGTTGCGCTTGTTTAGGTGTTAATAATTCACCATAAAAAGAAAATAAAAAATTCATTCGTACTGTTTTTTCTAATTCCATAATTTTACCTAATTTCTGAATAATATTAGCTTACTAAATCTTTAAATAACCCATATGCAAATTTTTCAGAATCAAATTCTCGTAAATCGCCCATCTTTTCGCCTAAACCAATAAACTTAACTGGAATACTCAACTCTTTACCGATGGCTAATACAATACCACCTTTTGCAGTTCCATCCATTTTAGTCAATGCAATACCTGTGACGTTTGTTACTTCTTGGAATTGCTTCGCCTGATTTAAAGCGTTTTGACCTGTTGTCGCATCTAAAACTAAAATAGTTTCGTGTGGTGCATCTGGGATTTCTCTCTCAATTACACGGTTCATTTTAGCTAATTCGTCCATTAAATTCTTTTTATTTTGTAGACGACCTGCAGTATCAACAAGTAAGTAATCATAATCTTTATCTTGTGCTTGCTTAATCGCATCAAATACAACCGCAGATGGGTCGCCACCTTGTTGGGTAGAGATAACTTCTGCACCAACGCGTCCACCCCACACCTTCAATTGTTCGATAGCTCCAGCGCGGAAAGTATCCCCCGCTGCTAACATCACTGACTTACCATCAGATACAAGTTGATGTGCTAATTTTGCAATTGTTGTTGTTTTACCAACACCGTTTACACCAACGAATAAAAGGACTGTTAAGCCATTCGGATTCGTTTTAAACTCAACGTAATCTGGGTTTGTTTCTTCATACATATTGATCATTGTACGAACCAACACTCGCTCAGCATCTTCAACTGTACGAATATTTTCAACTTTTGCTTCATAACGCATAACGTCTGAAATGGCCATCGTTGCTTCAAAACCAACATCCGACTCGATTAATAAATCTTCTAATTCTTCAAAGAATTCCTCGTCTTCATAACGGAAGCTCGCCATCATCTCTTTAAATCGACGTGTAAACGACTTACGTGGTTTTTCTAAACCCTCTTCATATGATGCGATCTCTGCTTGTTCAACTTTTGTTTGTTCTTTATCTACTTTTTGTTCTTCACCCGTAAAGACTGATTTAATACGGTCAAATAAACTCAATCCATTCAGCCTCATTTCTAATTTATTATTATTTATCTATAATATACCATTATTTAGTTTAACACATTTTGAGACATATCTTAAATGCTAGTTGTTGCTTTTTCATTTTTTGTGAAATAGCTACCAAAAAAGATCCCCGTCAAACTACTTATTTAGCGCAAACTTACGGATTGCATGAGCGACGCCACTTTCATTATTGGATTTTGTAATGTAGTCTGCAGATTCTTTTACCATAGCAATCGCATTACCCATAGCCACACCAAATCCAGCTTGTTGAACGAGTGATAGATCATTTTCTTGATCGCCAATCCCCATAATCTGGCTCTTATCTAAACCAAGCATGTCACCAACAATACGCATGGCGTGTCCTTTATCTACGTTCTTTGGTAATACTTCCAGTATCGTTGATTGCGATTTATAAATATTAAACTTCTCGTAGTAAGCCTCTGGAATAGTTGAAATGACTTCATCCAACTCATGCGCTGGTCGACTCATCACGACTTTATTAATTGTAAAAGGATTTGGTAAGTCAGCTATATCTACATCCACAAATTGTAAGGCTTGATCTGCTGGTATGTTCGTTTCACCTTTATTATAAATCGATGAACGCCCTTCAGGATATGCAGGCTCATAAATATAATCTAAATCAATATAGTTTACAGGTAAGTTCAACAACTGAGAGAGTTCATATATTTCTAAACATTCTACTCGGTCGAGTGTCATTTCATGAACAACTTCTCCTGTACTCGTCTTTTGAATAAGACCACCATTATACGTAATGGCTAAATCTTTATCACCTTTTAAACCGACTTCATCTAATAAATAATTCATCGAACGTAACGGACGTCCTGTACATAGAACCACTTGGATACCTGCAGCTTTGGCTTCTTGTATCGCTTGGTAGTTTTCTTCAGAAACAACTCGATTAGAATCAAGTAAAGTTCCATCTAAATCAATTGCGATTAGTTTTATATCCATTCATTTCTCCACCTTTTCGTTAAACTAAGATACGCCATCATAAGATTGGGCTTCACTTAAGCTCACCGAAACAATCTTAGATATTCCTTTTTCTTGCATTGTAATCCCATATAGTTGGTCTGAATGTTCCATCGTACCTTTTCGGTGCGTAATCACGATAAACTGTGTGTCGAAGGCAAAGTCTTCTAAATACTTTCCAAAACGATCCACATTCGCGTCATCTAATGCGGCTTCTGCCTCATCTAAAATACAGAATGGAATAGGATTCACTTGAATAATCGCGAATAATAGTGAAATTGCTGTTAGCGCTCGTTCTCCACCTGACAATAAACTCAAGCGAGTTAATCTCTTTCCAGGTGGTTGCGCAATAATTTCAATTCCTGTCTCAAGTAAGTTGTCCGGTTCATTTAAAACGAGCTCAGCATATCCGCCACCAAACATTTTCGGGAATACGTCTGAAAATTCTTTTTGAATTTTATCAAAAGTCTCTTTAAATTGTTTTTCAACAATGGCATCCATTTCATCCATTGTGTTATAAAGATTGGCCTTCGCCTCAATTAAGTCATTTTGTTGACCCGATAGAAATTTATAACGCTCATTAATCGATTCATATTCTTCGATCGCGTTCACGTTAACCGGACCTAATTCATCAATACCTCGTTTTAACAGACGAACTTGTTTTTGAGCTTCTTCTATTTCAACATCTAAAGCATCCAACAATTTCGCTTCTTCATATCCAATTTTATACTCTTCAACAAGATAGTTTAATAAATGATCCGTTTTAACATCGTTTCGCGAAATGCTTACTTCTAATTTCGATTTTTCTTCAGATAAATATTGGCCTCTACCAGCTAGCTGAGTCAACTGCTCTTTTAATTCTTTCGCTATCTGTGTTTCTTCTTGATACCTTGTTTTATTAGCCGTTTGGTCGACTTCAATATCATCTTGTTTCTTTGAGTACACCGCAAGTAGTTCTTGTAGATCTTCTTTAGAAGTAACTTGAACATCTTCTCCGAATGATGCAATATCTTTTTCGAGTTCATCGATTTGCTCATTGTTGTGCGTAACTTGACTCTCTAAACTTTGACGCGCTGTACGAATGGAAGCCAATTCTTCTCTTAAATCGTTATGTTGCTCATTCATTGAAAGAATTTGATTACTTAATTTTAGCTTCTCTTCTTCGATATTTTCCTGCTCACTCGTTAACAGTGTCATCTTGTCGTTACATTCTTTAACTTCATTGCTTACTTTTACTAAATCCTTTTCAACTTGTTTTAATAGTTCTTTTTGAGCATCAAACTGTAACTGATTTTCGTTCGCTTCAAATGAACTGACTTTCAATTCACGCTCTAAACGATGCACTTGTTGTTCAAGACTTTCTAATTCCGTCTTTAAGCGTTGCTCCTCAATACGTAAGCCTTCTCCATC
>CAMYQS010000141.1 GCA_947296835.1 uncultured Atopostipes sp. | reverse complement strand
CGGAGACGGGTATAAGAGACCGGGTCCATTCAACATTGAAAAAGCAGAAGGGACCACCATTATTGGTGCAAACGGCTCCGGAAAATCTACACTTGTAAAAACATTAAATGGTTTAAACGTGCCACAAAGTGGTAACGTAATCATTGACGGTTTAGAATTAAATGAAGAGAATATCTGGGATATTCGTCAAAAAGTTGGGATGGTTTTTCAAAATCCTGATAATCAATTTGTCGGTTCAACAGTTGCAGATGATGTGGCTTTTGGATTAGAAAATATTGGTATGCCTCGAGAAGAAATGATCGATAAGATTACTCAAGCCCTAAAACAAGTAGGGATGGAAAAATTCAGAAATCACGAACCAGCACGACTCTCCGGTGGACAAAAACAGAGAGTGGCGATCGCTGGTATATTAGCATTGGCACCTGAAATTATTGTATTAGATGAGGCGACAAGTATGTTAGACCCTAAGGGCCGCGCAGAGGTTTTATCTACTGTACAATCCATAAAAGAAGAAAATAATTTAACCGTCATTTCTATTACACATGATTTAAATGAAGCTGCACAAGCTGATCGGATTTTTGTAATGGAAAAAGGTAAAATAAAATACGAAAATAGACCAGAAGAAATATTTAAGCTTGGAGACGAACTAGTTGAACTTGGTTTAAATGTTCCTTTTGTTGAACAATTAAAAGCAGAACTTATTTCACGCGGGCTAACATTGCCTGATGAATACATGACAGAAGAAAGGTTGGTTGAGCTTCTATGGAAATACAATTCAAAAATGTAAACTACACGTATCAACCAGATACACCTTTTGAAAACAAAGTCTTACACGACATCAATTTTACAATTGAGCATGGTAGCTATACAGCTATTGTCGGTCATACTGGCAGTGGCAAATCGACGTTACTACAACATCTGAACGCACTCAAAGTCCCAACGACTGGTAGTGTTTGGTTAGGTGATTATGAAGTCAACGCTTCAAAGAAACAAAAAGCATTAAACGATATTCGTAAAGAAGTCGGAGTTGTTTTTCAATTTCCAGAAGCCCAATTATTTGAAGAAACAATTGGAAAGGACATTGCGTTTGGGCCACAAAACTTCGGAGCTACTGAAGAAGAAGCATTACGACTAGCACGCGAAATATTGCCTGTAGTCGGTTTAGATGAGTCATTCATGGACAAGTCTCCTTTTGATTTATCTGGAGGACAGATGAGACGTGTGGCGATCGCAGGCGTATTGGTGATGAAGCCAAGTGTATTGGTATTAGATGAGCCAACAGCCGGACTAGACCCTAAAGGGCAGCTTGAAATGATGGACCTCTTTAATCGGTTACATGAAGAAGAAGGTATCACGATTATTTTAGTGACGCATCAGATGGAAGACGTCGGAAAATATGCGGACAATATGATTGTGTTAGATGCAGGTCGCGTCGTTGATCAAGGTGCACCTAAACAAGTATTCAAAAACCAAAAATGGTTACAATCCATTCAACTGGATGTACCACAAACCGTTGAATTTGCTAACTTGTTAGCGGAAAAGAAACAATGGGAAGTCGAACGTTTACCGATGACCTTAACAGAATTAGCTGATGGTATTGTCCGTCGCTTAGAAGCTGAAAAGCAGGTGAACGGTCATGGATAAATTAATTCTCGGTCAATATATACCTGGTGATTCATTCATTCATCGAATGGATCCACGTTCGAAACTTATTTCAGCCGTATGGTTTATCGTTTTAATCTTTATGGCAAGCACTTGGTGGACGTACGGGATGTTAGTCGCTGTTGTTCTTTTTGCGACTGTACTATCGAGCATACCATTGAAATTTTATCTAAATAGTCTGAAACCATTAGCATTCTTACTATTAATAACCGTCGTGTTCCAATTGATGTTCTCGCAAGGTGAGACGGTGTTATTCGAACTTGGCTGGGTCAGCATTACACAAGAAGGTTTAATCAATGCGGTGAAGATTATACTCCGCTTTGTATTAATCGTTATTATGTCGACCATTTTAACGTTAACGACAACACCATTGGAAATTGCTGATGGGATAGAGTCGCTATTAAAACCGTTGAAGAAGTTAAAAGTTCCAGTACAAGAAATTGCATTAATTTTATCCATATCTTTACGATTTGTTCCAACGTTAATGCAAGAAACTGAAAAAATCATGAACGCACAAAGAGCTCGTGGAGTAGACTTCAGTTCGGGAAGCTTAATTCAACGAATGAAAAAAGTTGTTCCATTATTGATTCCA
Organism: uncultured Atopostipes sp.; assembly: GCA_947296835.1. Lineage (GTDB taxonomy): Bacteria > Bacillota > Bacilli > Lactobacillales > Carnobacteriaceae_A > Atopostipes. Next base: position 2,265 of record CAMYQS010000141.1, on the reverse strand, counting down.
CTATTTATTAGTTCAATCGATCGTGCGGATCAACTGGCAGTCGCAATGACTGCTCGTGGCTACCGTGGTGGCGATTCACGTACGAAGCTTCGTCAGTTAACTTGGACGAAATTAGATACCACTGTCATGCTTGTATTTTTAGCATTAACATTTGGATTAGGAATTGGGCGTTATTTATTTTAACCCCGACGTTTGAAAGGGGAAGTTCCATTGAAATCAGTCGAAAACGTTCGATATAAAGCTACGATTGCTTACGATGGCACGGAATATTCAGGCTTTCAAGTACAGGATAATGGGCGAACCATTCAAGGTGAAATTGAAGCTGCACTAAAACGCATCAATAAAAATCAAGTGATCCGAATTCATCCTTCGGGTCGAACAGACGCTGGTGTTCATGCGGCAGGCATGGTTTTTCATTTTGATTTCCCAGCATCTATCCCGCAAGAAGGGCTCTTTAAAGCTTTGAGTGTCTTACTACCAGCAGACATATCGATACTAGAGCTAGAACAAGTAGAGGCGTCATTTCACGCTCGTTACGATGCATTGGCGAAAACTTATACGTATCGTGTGCACAATCACGCCATTAGAGATCCGTTCAACCGAAAGTATGTCTTAAACCATCCGTACAAAATGGATGAAATGAAAGCCAAAGAAGCGCTCGATATTTTTACCGGTACACATGATTTCACAAGTTTTTGTTCGATAAAAACTGTGATTGAAAACAAAGTCCGCACGATTTATGAGGCGTCTGTTACAATCGATGAAGCCACGAATGAGTGGGTCTTCACGTTCACAGGTAATGGCTTTTTATATAATATGATTCGGATTATGATGGGAACAATTATAGAGATTTCAGACGGTCGAATGGATAGCACGAAGCTACCTGAAATCATAGATGCGCAAGATCGAGAGCAAGCAGGTAAAACTATTGCCGCTCACGGTTTACGACTTGAAAAAGTATATTATAATGAAGCGGAACTGATTGATTTAATCGCAAGGAACGATTCGCAAAAAGATATTTAAAATAATGAAATAAAATCCACTTAAATCGTTGACATTGAGCCTTATTCAAGGTAATATAGTCAATGGTATTGTTTACCACACTGATAAGCCCCGGAAACTTATTATGTGCAAACAATAAGCTTAAATTTAAAAAATTAAATGATGAATATAAACTTGACGTTATTTAAGTCTGGTGGGACAGAGTTAAATGATTTCAAATTAAATGATTCTAGATATATTTTTGGAGGGAAAAATAAAGTGCGTACTTATATGGCTAAATCTGCTGAAGTTGATCGCAAATGGCACGTAGTTGACGCGACGGATATTTCGTTAGGTCGTCTATCTACAGTTGTAGCATCAATTTTACGCGGTAAAAACAAACCAACGTATACTCCTCACGTAGATACAGGAGATTACGTAATCGTTATTAATGCTGAGAAAATTAAATTGACTGGTAAGAAAGCATCAGACAAATTATATGCTCGTCACTCTGGATATGCAGGCGGATTAACTCAAGTTTCTGCTGGAGACTTACGTAAGAATAATTCTCGACGTTTAGTTGAATTATCCGTTAAGGGAATGCTTCCAAAGAATTCTCTTGGACGTCAAATGATTAAGAAATTGCATGTATATGCAGGATCTGATCACAAACATGCAGCACAACAACCACAAGAACTAGACATTACAGACTTGATTTAATCTTAAGGAGGGACATCAACATTGGCACAAGTACAATATTTTGGAACTGGTCGTCGTAAACACTCGGTAGCGCGTGTTATCTTAACACCAGGAACTGGTAAAATTGAATTAAACGGTAAAGATATCTCAGAATACTTACCATACAACTATTTACACACTATCGTAAACCAACCACTTGTCGCTACTGATACATTAGGTAGCTACGATGTTCGCGCAAATATTCACGGTGGTGGATATGCAGGACAAGCTGGAGCTGTTCGTCACGGTATCGCTCGTGCACTATTAACAGTAGACCCAGATTTCCGTGCAGCATTAAAAGCTGAAGGTTACTTAACACGTGATTCTCGTATGAAAGAGCGTTACAAACCAGGACGCAAAAAAGCGCGTAAATCACCACAATTCTCAAAACGTTAATACGTTTTATTACAAGTTATATCAAAGCACTCACTTCGTAGTGGGTGCTTTTTTAATATTAAAAATGGAGGATTAGAATATGGGAAAAAGATGGACGATTAAAGATATTAAAGAATTTGTAGAAAAAAATTCAGATAGTATACTGTTATC
>CAMYQS010000140.1 GCA_947296835.1 uncultured Atopostipes sp. | reverse complement strand
ATACGAATGTGCTTATGAAGATACAGTCATCAACTACAAATTGGCTGATATCTTAACAGAGAAATATGAAGCAATTGGTGTGGAAGATATCCAGCCAGTTGACGAAGTAGCAGGCGGATCAACAGACGTTGGCGCTGTTTCATACAAGTGCCCGACGATTCAAGGAAACATCAAGATCATGCCTGAAACCGTCGGAGCGCATACGCGTGAAATGGCAGCTGCAACACTGACCGACGAAGGTAAAAATGGATTAATCAAAGGTGCACAAGGTATCGCCCTTACAGCACTTGCGCTATTAGAACAACCCGACTTGCTAGCAGAAGTAAAAACCGAACAAGATAAAACATTAGTAGGAATTTAATCCAAAAAGTGAGGCACTGTCTATTGATTTAGATGGCATCTCACTTTTTGGTATTTTATATTGGGGGTGGCAGTCCACGAATCAGAAATAGATGGACTGGATAGGCAAATGCGTCCACGAATCTAGAAAAGATGGACTCACCGATACGGTAAGAGATAATCGGTAGAAATTTGTCCCAAATTTCTACAAAATCCATTATAAACGCTCACGACTGAGTATATCGCCAAAATAGTTACATGAAAATAGATCTAACCGTAATTCGGATTATATTCATGCTAGAATGATGGATATAAGAAATAAGGAGGAGATAAGATGTACAAATTAATTGCTTGTGACTTAGATGAAACGCTGCTGGCACTAGATAATACGGTGTCGAAAAAGAATATCGAGGCGATTCAGGCAGCGGATAAACTAGGTGTGAAGTTTGTATTGTCGACAGGCCGTGGGTACGCGACAGTACAGAAGACGCTGAAAGAGATTGGTCTATATGACAAAGCGGATGAATATGTCATTACATTTAACGGTGGGGCAGTAGTCGAAAACAAAGACAATCAGCTCCTATACTTCAAGCCGATTACTTTTGACTTCGCGTCTGAAATGTATAAAAAAGGAACCGAGTACGATATTGGCATGCACGTTTATACGAAAGAAGAAGTCTATGTATACAACCTGTTTGAGGAAGAACGCAAACATCTAGAAACTAAGATGGAAGTTATTGAAATATTTGAAGACAATATCGATTTTCTGAAAGGTCAGGAAATTGTGAAAATCCTGTATATGAATACAGATGTGTCGTATCTGAATGAAATTGAAAAAGAAGTCGCGCATATGACGGAGGATAGTGATGTAAGTTACTCAAGTAATCGTTACTTAGAGTTTAACGCGAAAGGCGTTAATAAAGGGTCAGCACTTGCGTTTCTAGCGGAACATCTGGATATTGCCATCGATGAAACAATCGCAATTGGTGATAACTATAACGACTTAGCGATGCTAGAGACAGCAGGCTTATCCGTCGGAGTTCAAAATATGGTTCCGGCTTTAAAAGAAAAAGTAGATTATGTTTCAAAAGCATCCCACGAAGAAGATGCAATTCACGAAGTAATCGAAAAATTCATTTTAATTCAATAAGCGTCTCAATTGAACGATGAAATTACACACGGTAAAATAAACCTACTATATAAAAGTAGGAGGAATTACGATGACGACAACGGTGGAACCTCTATTAGATACGGTGCTCGAATGTCAAAAGGCATGTAATAACTGCTTTTATGCCTGTCTGAAGGAAGACGACGTTAAGATGATGGCCGAATGTATTCGACTCGACCGCGAATGTGCTGATTTATGTGGATTGGTTTTAGACTTCGCGCAACGAGAAAGTGACCGACTACCTGAAATATTAGAAATTTGCGCAAATGCCTGTGATGCTTGTGCGGATGAATGTGAAATGCACGATATGGATCACTGTCAGAAATGTGCAAAAGCTTGTCGAGAGTGTGCGGAAGCCTGTCGCGATTATGCAGCTAAATTATAATAAAAATAAAAAACAGCAACCTCTCTTTGTGAAATAAAAGAAGGGATTGCTGTTTTTTGTTGTCTAACAAAACTTAGACATATTGATTAACGAATTCGAACACTCTTTCATAGTAAACAACGGGTTCTGCATACTTTGCTTCTGCATGGCCGCCATCTTCTAACAAGTAGAATTCTTTATCGCCGTGAATTTTTGCTTCGTATAAATCGTGCATCATTGAAACAGGCACGAAATCATCATCTTGTGTGTGAATAAATAAAATCGGCAAAGTACTCTTACGGGCAAACTCAAGAACGTTACCATCTTTGAAATCATAGCCAGCTTTTATTTTAGCCATAATTCGAGCCATATGTACTACTGGAAATGCTGGTAAGTTAAAGCGTAATTTAAATTCGGACGCGAAAACATCCCAAATCCCAGCGAACGCACAATCACTAACAATCACTTTAACCTGTTTCGGCAAGTCTAGACCTGAGGCCATTAAAACAGTTGCGCCACCCATCGACGTTCCGTGATACACAATTTCACTATCTGGATATTTTTCAATTAATGCATTTGTCCATGAAATAAGATCTTCTTTATCTAAAAGACCCATCCCGATATAATCACCTTCGCTTTTTCCGTGAGCACGCATACTAATTGTCAGTACGTTAAAGTCTTGCTCATAAAAGTGGCGGCCAATGAGTAAGGTTTCACCCTCACCAGATTGGTAACCGTGACAAGCAATCACCCAACGATTTGTCGGCTCCTCTTGTAGAAAAACATGTCCACCTAAACGCAGTCCATCATGTGACTGAATATAAACTTCACGGTTTTCAAAATCCATTTCATTCATCCAAGCATCACGCAAAATAATATCGTTCACCATATTTGTTTCAAGCCGTCGTGCTTCTGGGTCAACGTCTTCTGTATTCGGCGCTTCTTGATTATTATTTACAACCCGATTCTGAGCACCGCTATTTGGCACGAGAGCATAGCGCACAAAATAACTCCCGACGAAGTAAGCTGCAATCACACTAATTAATAGCGCTAATATAATTAATTTCATCATCCATTCTCCATTCAAATTTCACTATCTATTATATACAATTCAATCGTTGTTATCATCCCTTTTCGCCTACTTATGAAAGTTTTCTCACCTGTAAGCCCTATCTTTAAACCGGGGGCTTTGGTAGAATAACCATATTGTGACAAGAAATTTTTATTGATAATGGAGAGGTAATGATGATGAAGATGGAAAAGAAATTTAATTTGAAATATGCAGCAAGTATGACCGGATTCTTTGGGCTGTTTGCATCGATGTTTAGTTTTGTTTCGGTTTATTTATTACATAATGGGTACGACAACGCAACGATTGGAACGGTCCTGTCATTCACAGGAATCCTAACGATTATTATTCAAACGAGTGAGGCAGACTATTTAGATAAACATCCACATTTTCGCCTGCAAGATGCGATTTCGATTAACTTGATACTCGTTTTAATTGGGGCAGTAATTTTATTATTAACAAATTCGAACTTATTGATTTTAGGCTTAATTGTATTTATCTTTGCGTTCGCACAGGCTTCTGAAACGCTATTGAATTCGATGGCCTTTATATTTGAGCGTTTTGGGGTTGAAATTAATTACGGATTTGGCCGTGGTATGGGATCGGCTGCTTTCGCCGTCATGACGATGATCATTGGTTACATTGTGGAGGCGACGACGCCTAACTTGATTCCAGTCTTTTACTTAGTGCTAGCGGCGATCTTACTTTTCTTGGTTCGCAGCTATAAACATCCTCTGGAACAAGAAGAGAACCTGGAAGATGTTGAAGAGACTTTGGATGAAATGGAAGCCACAGATAATACCCTGATAGATTTCTTCAAACGTTATAAACGATTAGTCGTATTAATGGTTGGGGTAATTTGTATTATGTTTACGCACACGTTAGTGAACAACTTTTTCATTCAGATTATTACACCAATTGGTGGAAATAGCGCGTTAATGGGTATCGCAATATTTATCGGAGCAATTGTAGAATTGCCAGCAATGTTAGGATACCAGCGTATAGAGAGCCGCATTTCAGCAAATAACTTATTGAAAATTGCGGCTGTATTTTTCTTAGCTAAACACGTACTAACGTTTTTTGCGCCTAACATGTTCGTTATCTATATCGCACAATTCCTACAAATCGGAGGATTCGCACTTATTTATCCAGCATGTGTAAGCTACATTCGTGCCGTCGTATCGAAGAAAGATGCAGTTAAAGGGCAGTCGCTTTTCACAAGTGCTATCGCAGCAAGTAGTGTACTAGGCAGTTTTGTTGGTGGAATCTTGTTAGACGAACTAGGCGTTCCAGCAACATTAATTGCGGGAGTCATCGCAAACATGATCGGATTAATCATTATCATTATCGCAACAGAAGATAAAAAAGTACGCGCAGAACAATAGAATAATTAAATGAGGAGACGCTGAAAAGCGTCTCTTTTAAATTCAAGAGCATGCAGTCCATTTCGCCCGCGAAATGTTCAACTGAAAGATTGTGGGAGGAAGTTTTTTCAGAAAACTTCACCAACTAGTAAAATGATTCTGTTGGTTAGTCGGTTCTCCCACCCACCAGCAACTCCATTCTGTTGGTTGGTCAGCGCC
>CAMYQS010000139.1 GCA_947296835.1 uncultured Atopostipes sp. | reverse complement strand
CGTTATGAGTCGTCGGCAGGGTCAGATGTGTTTAAGAGTCAGTAGCACAACTGAGTTATTTGCTTCCACGATTAGTCGGACATGGGATTAACATGTCACGTTTAGGTGGGGGTATTGGTACACGTGGTCCGGGTGAAACGAAACTAGAGACGGATAGACGTCACATTAATCGTCAGATTACGGATATCCGTAAAGAGCTTAAAAAGGTTGAGCAACATCGTGACCGTATTCGTAAGCAAAGAGACCGAACGAACTTATTCAGAATTGGTTTAATTGGTTATACGAACGCTGGGAAGTCCACCGTATTGAACGCTTTAACTGATAGCCAAACATATGAAAAGGATGAGCTGTTTGCAACACTTGATCCTGTAACTCGTAAGTTAGAACTAACGTCAGGTTTACAAGTGACACTAACGGACACGGTTGGATTTATTCAAGATTTGCCAACACAGTTAATTGAATCCTTCCAGTCAACACTAGAAGAATCACGAGATGTAGACTTACTGTTGCATATAGTGGATGCGTCAGCACCGAACATGGAAACCCATCAAGATACAGTATTAAGTTTATTAAAGAACTTAGATATGGATTCAATTCCGTTATTCACGGTTTATAACAAAAAAGATTTAGTAGACGGATCATTTTATCCAACGTTATTTCCAAATGCAATCATTTCAGCAATTGATAAAGACGATCAAGAATTGCTGTTAGAGAAAATTGAGCACGCCGTTCAACAAGAATTAGAACATTATTCGGTAAACATTCCTTCTGATCGAGGGGATGTCTTAGCCAAACTAAATACTGAAACAATCATTTCAAAAGAAGAATTCGTTATAGAGACGCAAGAGTATCACGTTGAAGGCTATACGAAAAACAAAACATGGATTGATTTCCTATTTAGTCATAACCAAGATAACGAACAGTAGAAGGTGGTATGGATGACAAGTAAAAAGAACTTAATCAATTTACGCGATACATCAGATCAACCCGAAGAAAAGAAACAAAAGCCAGTTGCTAAATATGAAGAAAAAGCGGCTAAACCTTCTAAGCGTAAGAAAGCTGTAATAAAAGAACCAAAAGAAAAGAAGGCTGAAATGAAATCCTTCCGTATGATATCAAAAATTGAGCCGCAAAAGCGACAAGGGCGCTACAACGTATTTATAAATGAAGAGTTTGCTTTTGGAGTAGACGAAGAAGTGCTTTTACATTTTGAATTAAAAAAAGGACTGCACGTAGATGCTGCACTGCAAAAGCAGATAGAAAGTGAAGAGTCTTTTTATAAAGCATATTCAAAAGTATTGAATTACTTGAGCTACTCATTACGTACAGAAAAACAAATTAAAGACTATTTAAAGAAACATGAATTTAGCCATTTCACTGATCGAATGATTGAAAAGCTGAAAACAATGCGCTTAATCGATGACTTACTCTATGCGGAAAGCTACGTTCGTTCAATGGCGAATGTGAATCAAAAGGGACCAAGTAATATTATGCAAGACCTAAAAATGAAAGGTGTATCTGAAAACAATATATTAGACGCCTTAGAAGAATACCCTGAGGAACAACAGCTTGAAAATGCGATTGACCTCGCTGAAAAGCAATGGAATAAAGCTAGAAATCGTTCGCAGTTTGAAGGTGTACAGAAGGTAAAACAGTATCTCGTCACTAAAGGCTACAGTTTCCAAATGGCAGATGAAGCTGTTCAGAGTATTGATACCGAGAAAGACGAAGAAGAAGAGTACAACGCATTAGTAAAACAAGCCGATAAAGCCTATAAGCGTTATGCTCGAAAATATAAAGGTCATGATTTAAACCAACGGTTAAGAGCATTTTTATATTCTAAAGGCTTTCCAAACGAACAAATTAAACGATACATCGATGAGAGGGACGCGGAATAAATTGTTTGAAATTGAATGGACAAAGAAAGAATTAAAAGAAATTTATAAAATTGATATGTGGTCAGCCAAAAAGATTGAAGAATTTAGAGAAGTCTTGCTGACTTGGTACGACGCGCAAGAAGCAGAACATAATTTCCCATGGCGTTTGACGACTGATCCTTATAAAATTTGGATTTCAGAAATTATGTTACAGCAAACGCGTACGGATACCGTTATTCCGTATTTTGAACGTTTCATAGAAGCCTTCCCTGATGTTCAGACATTAGCGGATGCACCAGAAGAGAAAGTACTAAAATTATGGGAAGGACTTGGCTATTACTCACGTGCTCGTAACTTGAAAGAAGCAGCTATGCAGATCGTTTTACAATATGATGGTGTCTTTCCAAATAAACCAGAAGAAATCGCTAAACTAAAGGGGATTGGACCGTATACAGCAGGTGCTGTAAGTAGTATGGCTTTTAATTTACCAACGCCAGCTATTGACGGGAACTTAATGCGTGTGCTGAGTCGATTATTTGAAATTGATTTAGATATAGGAAAGGCGAAGAACCGTAAAGTTTTTCAAACTGTTGCCCGGTATCTAATTGATCCAGAACGACCAGGAGATTGGAATCAGGCAATGATGGATTTAGGGCGTACAATTTGTACACCTAAAAACTATTTCCCAGAACAATCGCCAGTAAAAGAATTTAATGCTTCTTACTTAAATGAAACTTGGCAACAATATCCAGTTAAAAAGCCGAAGAGTAAGCCAAAACCAGTCACATATATTGCATTAATTTTAAAAAATAAAAAAGGTGAATACTATATGGAACAGCGACCATCAACAGGGCTACTTGCAAACATGTGGACTTTCCCTTTAGTTAAAGTAGAAGAGATTATAACGGATGGAACGTGGAAACCGTTCAAGCCCGTCATCTTAGAAGCACTAGATGAAGAAGAGAAAGCATTTACAGTAGACTATGTTAAAGAAAATTATGGCTTAGCAATTCAGTTGAATGAACAAACATCCGGAGTCGTCGAACATATATTTAGTCACTTGAAGTGGAGTATATCGATCTATGAAGGTGTTGTAGACAAAGAGTTAGAAGAACGACTATTGGATTCAAACCATGCCTGGATGAGTGAAGAGAACTTCGAAAATTATGTATTTCCAACATTACAAAAGAAACTGTGGGAGTCATATAATAAATTGACGCTGTTTTAATTTCTAAATAACTCACTGATTAAAATTAGTATAGACAGTAAGAACTTTATTTCTTTAACTTTATAGTCAACCTAAAGTCATTTTAGAGAGTGTAAAAAAATCCCCCTTATTTCCCTATATATTAGGAGAAATGAGGGGACTTTTATCCACGAATGGAATCTTTACAAATAGCAAGAATATCTAAGGACACTGAGGATAAAAAGTATGATTTAATTTTGCTATTATTATTTACTTTTACATATGCTATTTACTTAGCTAAGATGTTCACGCTCTTATTTTAGTCACACACAATTTTCTAAAACTATCTATTCGTTCATTCTAATAAATTTATGTTACAATAATGGGTGAGATTTATTTATAGGAAAACTAGATAAATAAAGAATGTTTGAAAGTTGGCTAATGATATGAAAAACAAACCAAGAGAGGGCGACTTCATTACCATCAGAAGCTATAAACATGATGGTAGCTTGCATCGTACATGGCGAGATACTATGGTGTTAAAAACAACAGAAAATGCGTTAATTGGTTGTAATGATCATACTCTCGTTATTGAATCAGATGGTAGAAGATGGCGCACGAGAGAACCAGCATTAGTTTATTTTCATGAAAAATATTGGTTTAACATCGTAACAATGATTCGTCAGAAGGGTATTTCTTATTATTGCAATATGGCTTCGCCTTTTTTAATTGATGATGAAGGTGCAAAGTATATTGACTATGATTTAGATGTTAAAATATTTCCAGATGGTGAAAAAAGATTACTTGATGTGGATGAGTATGAAATTCATGGAAAGAAATATGGTTATCCAGATGAAATTGATGAAATTTTAAACGAGCAAGTGAAAGAACTTGTGAGCTGGATCCAAGAGGAACGTGGACCGTTTTCTAAGGAATATGTAGACTTGTGGTACAATCGTTATAAACAAATGACAGGAAAATATTTATAACAAAGAAAAATGAACCGGGGATACTCCCACGGTTCATTTTTTTAATCGTATTCATGTTCGATTGAATCGCTACGTTGGTGTTTAACAAAACTATTGGTTAACTTATTAAACTGTTGTAGCTTTTTATCATATTCAAATATCTTAGTCATTATTCTTAATAGGTCATTACCTTTCGAGAAGTCATACTGCATCGCTTCGTCTGTAGATGCTTCGTTATAGAAGGCAGCCATTAAACCACGGCGTAAATCTGACCGATACGTAATAAAATTTACTTCTTCCGGTAAAATACGACCATTCCATTTCAGTAAAATCTGTTCATGAGCAGTCATTAACGTTTCCATTCGTTCGCGGATTAACGTTCGTAATTCTTGCGGCAAATGATTATACGTACTTTCTGAGTTGTGTAAAGTAAATGCTAATTCGTATAAAATTTCATTCGTATGAACTGATTGTCGACATACCACTAGAAAACGTAGCATTGAGTAATACCG
>CAMYQS010000138.1 GCA_947296835.1 uncultured Atopostipes sp. | reverse complement strand
AGTTACACTTGTGATATCATCTCGGCTTGGAACCTCGAACATGATGTTCAGCATGATTTCTTCAATGATTGTACGTAGACCCCTTGCACCTGTACCTTGGTCAATTGCACGTGCACCGATTGCTTCTAAAGCACCACCCTCGAATGCGAGTTCTACATTATCTAAACGTAATAGTGTTTGGTATTGCTTCACTAATGAGTTTTTAGGTTTCGTTAGAATATTTACTAAGTCATCTTCTTCTAATTCATTTAGTACCGCAATAACGGGTAGACGACCAATAAATTCTGGTATCAAACCAAATTTTTGTAAGTCATCAGGTAATACATATTGTGTAATGTTTTTAGATTCTTCAACATCACTCTTCTCGTTTGAAGAACCAAATCCAATTAATCTTTCGCCAACCCTTGTCTTAATAATATCTTCTAGTCCTGCAAATGCACCACCAACGATGAATAAAATATTTGTTGTATCAATTTCTATCATTTCTTGTTGTGGATGCTTACGTCCGCCTTTAGGTGGAACGCTTGCTACTGATCCTTCTAATATTTTCAGTAGTGATTGTTGTACCCCTTCACCACTAACGTCTCGCGTAATCGAAACATTTTCAGATTTTTTAGCAATTTTATCAATCTCATCGATATAAATAATCCCATATTGGGCTCTTTCTACATCGTAATCTGCAGCTTGTAATAATTTGAGTAAAATATTTTCAACGTCTTCACCAACGTATCCTGCTTCTGTTAGATTCGTTGCATCCGCTATAGCGAATGGCACATCTAATATACGTGCTAGTGTTTGCGCTAAGTAAGTCTTTCCAGATCCAGTTGGTCCTGCAAGTAAAATGTTACTCTTTTGCAACTGAATATCTTCGTCTGCATTAGACGTTAAGACATGATTTACTCGTTTGTAATGATTATAAACAGCAACAGACAGCGTACGTTTTGCCGCTTCCTGTCCGATTACATATTCTTGTAACACATTATAAATTTCTTGAGGTTTCGGAACATCTTCAAATTCCGTTGATTCAGTAATTGCGTAATCATTATCTATAATATCTTTACTTAAATTAATACATTCGTCACAGATGTAAACGCCAGGTCCAGCTATAACTTTATCAACCTGATCTTGAGATTTGCCACAAAATGAACATGAGATATTCACATTGTCATCATCATTATACATAATTCATCTCACCTCTCCCAACTCTTTTGACGCTTTAATAATATTAACATAGCTTGTTTCTAAGTACCAATATTTGCTTTTAGTTGAACAAAACAAAAAGTCGATTTGCAAGTTCATGCAAATCAACTTTTATTTACACTTATTTATTAAGATTAATTAGAAGCTTATTCAGCGTCTTCTTCTGTTTCTTCAACTGGCTCTAAAACTTCTTTAGCTGATGAACCGATTAATTCGATTGCTTTCTTCATAGCGATATCGTGTGTTAATAAGTCTGTAGATAGAACTTCACGAACTTGGTCTTCACCTAAGCCGTATTGCTCTGCTAAGTCTTTAATTTCAACTTCGATTTCTTCTTCAGTTGCATCTAAACCTTCTTCTTTAACGATTGCTTCGATAACTAAGTTTGTGCGTACGTTATCTTCTGCACCAATTTCAAATTGTTGGTGTAGGTCTTGTTCAGTCGTTTGAGTAATCTCGAAGTACATTTCAGGTGACATACCTTGTTGGTTTAAGCTGTTGTAGAATAAGTCCATTTGACGGTGAACTTCATCATGAGTCATGTCCCATGGAATTTCTTCGATTTCAGCGTTTTCTACTGCTTTTTGAATCGCTTCTTCATCACGTGCATTATCTGCAAAGTCGTTACGAGATTGCTCTAAGCTTTCACGTGTTTTAGCGCGTAATTCGTCGATTGTTTCAACTTCATCATCTGCATCTTGTGCAAAGTCGTCGTCTAATTCTGGTAATTCTTTTCTCTTAACTTCGTGAACCGTTACTTTGAATAAAGCTTCTTGTCCAGCTAAGTCTTCTGAGTGGTATTCTTCTGGGAATGTAACGTTAACGTCTACATCAGAACCTGGCTCTACGCCAACTAATTGTTCTTCGAATCCAGGGATGAATGAGTCAGAACCTAGCTCTAACGAATGGTTAGTAGCTGTTCCGCCTTCGAATTCAACACCATCAACTGATCCAACGTAGTCGATTACTACTGTGTCGCCTTCTTCTGCAGCTGAGTCTACTACAACTAATTCCGCAAATTCTTTACGACGGCTTTCTAATGCCTCTTCAACATCTGCATCTGAAACGTCACGATCATGTTTTGTTACTTCTAGATCTTTGTATTGACCTAATTTAACTTCTGGTTTTAATTGAACTTCTACTTCAACTTCCCAATCTTTTCCAGCTTCCCATACGATATCTTTAATTTGTGGTTGACCAACGATATCTGCGTCAACACCTTCTAAAGATTCTTCGTATGCTGTAGGGAAAATATCGTTTAAAGTATCTTCGTATAATGATTCTTCACCAAACATTTGGTTAAAGATTCGACGAGGTACTTTTCCTTTACGGAATCCTGGTACGTTTAAAGTACCTTTTACTTTGTTAAATGCGATGTCTAATCCTTTTTCAACTGTTTTACGGTCGATTGTGAATTTTAAGTCACCTTTTACTGGACCTGTTTGTTCAAATTCTACTGTCATTTTTACTTGCCTCCGTTATTTTATCTTTAATATAACTTTAAAAAAGTCTATATGTATCTTTTGCACACTTAGTTAGGATACTATAATTTTTAGCTTTTGTAAATGAATAATCATCTGAAATTCAGGATTAGTATAGATTCCATCCATTCATGACATTAAAAAGCGATTAGCGCCCAGACAATTGATTTAAATAGTCAATCCATTTGTATAACGCTCGTTGCTCTTCCGTTTCAGGTTGAGTGTCTTTTGCAATTAATTGGTTCGGATCGTAAGTTGAAATATAGTAATTTACAAAATACGGAATATCCGTGACTACTTCACCGATGAAAGGATAGAGAATCAATAAGTCGTTGATGAGTTCCGTGTAGATAGGTTCTTTTAAATCAGGCTGTTTTTCGGTTCTCTGACCTAGTTCTAAAAGAATATTATTTAAATCCGGATCTTGTTCAAATTCTGTTAACGCAATTGGTTTTATCTTTCGTTGCTGATTCAACCAAGTAAATAAATAGTCTTTATCATCTTGCTTTGTAATTAAAATTTCAAGTAATGATCTTTGGAGCATCCCATTAATAAATGGACTCATGAATAGTTTAGGCGCTACTTCTTGTAAATCAACTAGTGCTAAATCACGAGCATCTTCTAAAATTTGCTGTTGTTTAATTGGTTGGTAGGTTTCAAGATTCATTAAGGCTTCTTTCGTTTTTTGATTCTTCTGTTCTTGTAGTCTGATGGACTCATCTCGGTGTCTTATTAGCTCTGCATTTGTTTGTTGCCAATGTTGGATAAAGGTTGAATGCTCATCTTCCAAGTTCTCGTTGATGATTGTTTCAGCCTCTAGATACATTTGATTTTTAATTAAAAGTAGTACATATGAAATGGCGTACTCTTCATGCGCAAGAAAGAAATCTTTTTGTTCGCTCGCTATGTCTAAAGCTGTCTCATCATCTTCCATAAGTGCTAAAATCGTGCTGTACAGATGAATGACGCCAGGACCTCTGTCTTTATCATAGACTTTTTCGATTGCCTCTAGTGCCTTCTCAAGTTGGTTTTCAGCTAAGGCTCTTTGTGCCTCTTCAAAATACATCCGCTCGTTATGCGGAAATTCGATTCTATCTCCCATCGTCATCCCCTATTCCACTTTTTAAAAGAAAGAAAACCTGCGCAATCAAAAGAGATGCGGCAGGTTTTTGCATGTTATTCTTTTGTATCTTCATCTGGTAAATGTGCGCTCATATCAAATTTCTTAAGGAAAGCGTCGATATCCTTAAAGTTAACGACTGTTTTTTCTTCCATTAAGTCATATAGATGTTTTGGTGAATTTTCCCAATCGATTCGTACAATTGCACTATTCGTTAATAGTTTTTCAATTGTACCTTCCATATGCTCACCGCGGAATGTAAAAGCAATGTCTTCACCAATTTCAGGTCTAATCTTTTCTTTGATTGCGTCAATAATCTCTACCGCTTCTTTGTATGGTAAGTCTAACAAGTTTGCGATTCTTGAATTGCTAGCACCTTTACGTAATTCAGTTTCAACTAATTCTTGTATCTCTGTAGTGATCTTTGCATCTGCCATTTTATCAAACCTTTCGTCTATAAAAAGTCACCTATTATTATAACAAACTTTTTGTGAAATTGCGATTCCTACAACTACTCGACAGAATCCTCTAGAATACCAACTGCTTTAAAACCAATGGTCTTGAGTGATTCGCTTAAACTTTCGATGTCTTCTTGTGGTAATTCCCCAAATAAGTCTTGAATAATCTTACTGTGTTGTGGAAAAACATCTTCCATGAATTCTTGTCCGCTTGTTGTTAAAGAAACCAATGTAATACGACGGTCGTTTTCATTCACTTTTCTTTCAACATACGTTTTCTTCTCTAACTGATCAATAACGTAAGTGATACTACTTGATGCTAAGAGTACTTT
>CAMYQS010000137.1 GCA_947296835.1 uncultured Atopostipes sp. | reverse complement strand
GTGTATTTCCTGGCACTCATATCACTCGCCAGTTTATATTTCGATTTTATTAATGGATGGAGCGGATGGTCTATTACTTTTGTAATCCCCATCTTAAGTATAGGCTCACTATTGTCCATTTTCATCGCGATGCAAGTCATCGACTTGAGAGTCCAGGACTATGTGGTCTACTTGCAACTCGTAGCCATCTATGGTGTCGTCCCACTCATCTTTTTAATCATGAAATGGGTCAAACACCCGCTACCTAGTATGCTATCCGTCATTTTAAGTATCATCATGTTCGTTGGCGTCTTAATCAATTACCGTAGCTTACTCATCATAGAATTGCAAAAGCGGATGCACATTTAAAGCCTTTTGGTGAAATTAAAACACTAGACAGTGTATCACTGTTAATTGTGAAATTTTGATTTATAATTAGAATAAGTAAAGGATTAAATCTTAAGGAGGAGTTTCAATGTTTGAAGAATTAAGAAGACTTGTAATGATCGGTATCGGTGGTACAGCGTTGGCAGTTGATAAAGTAGCAGACTATGTAGATGATCTAGTGAAACAAGGAAAACTAACAGTTGACGAAGGTAAGAAATTAACAGAAGAGTTAATTCGCAACAAAAAGAAAGAAGCGACAACGAAAGAACGTGCAGAAATTGAACAACTCTTATTAGATATGAATCTTGCTCAGAGAAGAGATATTGAGACATTAGAAAATCGTATTGCACAACTAGAAGCAGAACGTGATTCAAATAAGACAGACGATGAAGTAGAGTCGATGGAACAATAACATTCAGAACAACGATGAATCTTACAAAATGAGAGGAGGGTGGGCATGAGTGATAAAACCAAACAAACCAATCGCGGAAGGCTGACTGAAATAGTGACAGTCCTAGCGTCTTATGGATTTGGTCATATTTATCGAACGAAACTTGGTTCCAAACAGGAGCAACAAGATGCAGAAAAATTACGTCTTGCTTTTGAAGAACTGGGACCAACTTTTATTAAATTTGGGCAGATTTTATCGACTCGTCCAGATTTACTTCCAAAAGATTACATTTCGGAGCTCTCAAAATTACAAGATAAAGTCCCGCCGTTCTCATTTAATGCTATCCAACAAATATTTGAAGAAGATTTTAACCAGACATTAGTTGATTCATTTGAATGGGTGGATGAGGAACCGTTGGCTAGTGCTTCGGTTGCTCAAGTTCACCGTGCACGAACGTTTGATGGTAAAGAGGTCATTATCAAAGTACAACGTCCCGATATGGAAGAAAATCTACTCAGAGACATTCGTCTTTTTTCTCGCATCATATCGATGGCACCTGAAACGGTCAAAAGTTTTATCGTCGATGCCGAGGTGGCTTTGGCTGAAATTGAAAAACTAACTAAAATTGAATTAGATTTTCGAAATGAAGTGAACGCTTTAATTCGCTTCCGCTTAAATCATGAATCACGTCCAGTAGTTGATGCACCTCAACCTCATATTGAATATTCGTCAAAACGAGTACTCGTCGAAGAGTATATTCAAGGCATCAATAATTTAAATGTGAGTAAGATAGTAGAAGAAGGCTATGATCAGACAGACTTTGTACAGAAGTTTGTGTACAGCTTTCTAACACAAATCTTTGAAGATGGCTTTTTCCATGCCGATCCACATCCTGGGAATGTGATTATCCGGGATGGAAAAATTATCTATATTGATTTTGGATTATATGGAGAACTATCCGATACAAATCGTGAAAAGTTGATTGAAATTTTAGAGGCAATTGTATTGGAAGACGTGGATCAATTAATGAATCTACTTCTTCAATTAGCCGTCGTAAAAGCAGAGGTCGATCGTTATGATCTTTATAATGACTTAGAAAATTTCTTTTATATCTATGTTGCCAAAGACTTGAAACAAATCGATATCGGCCGTTTAATAACGGATATGCTAGGTGTTGTCCATCGCCACGGCTTAATTATGCCTAACGACTTTGTGATGCTCGCTAAATCGCTAGCGATAGTAGAAGGCGTTATTTCTGAATTTGAGACAGATGTCAATTTAATGGATATCGCAAAAACTTATTTGAAAGAACGAGAGGATTATTCGCTACTCAAAAAGTTCACAGCAGATAACATTGGGATGAATGCTTATAAAACAGCAACTAATTTAGTCGATTTGCCCAATTCACTCCGAAAAGTGTTTGAAACCATTTCAAATGGGCGGACACGATTAAATATTGAAATTATGGATTGGGACAAGAAGAGTATCGATATTAACAAAATGATTAACCGAGTCGTATTCGCGATTATCATTGCATCCTTAATACTGGCTTCAGCTCTTATAACCGTTAGCGTCACCAGTGTAGGGCTCTCGCGATTAAGTATCGTGATTTTCTTAGGAGCCGGCTTTATGGGATTGTGGTTACTCATCTCTATTATAAAATCTGGAACCTTATAACAATATAGGATCATAAAGTGCTACCCAAGTGGTAGTGCTTTTTTTGGGTGCCATTCTATTTCAAGACAAAACAAAAGACCGACAAGAACAATGAAGCCGTTCTTGTCGGTCTTTTTTTATCGAATAAAATATGGGTTCAGTTTAGCGCGCTTTACCAGCAATTAAGCCGTAAATAAATACTACTAATAATGAACCTAAAATTGCGGGTACAATTGCAAAGTCCTGAATCATCGGACCAAAATCACTTAACAATAATCCACCTAGCCATGAACCTAAGAAACCTAAAATAATGTTTCCTAATACTCCACCAGGTACTTCACGTTTCATAATAAGTTCAGCAACCCAACCAATTAGTCCACCTACGATTAATGATATTATTAAACTCCACATAAAATATCTCCTCCGTATCCTTAATATTGTCTTGCTTTATTTATTTATGAGTATATCTTATCGAGAATGGTGTCTTAGTGCAATTGGTTTGCTCAGGACCTCGTTTAAAATGATTGCTTGTCTTACACTTTCTTTGTTAGAAAGCTGTCCTATCAAGGGATTCGACTGTTTTTTCTTTGCTTTTCTTTTTTTTGCTTTTAAGGATTGAGCTCTCAGTTCATCACGCTTATTAGCTTCCATAACACGGTTAGCATACACTTCATTTGGTGCTTTGTGTTCACTACTATGCATTTCTTGTGAGTAATGCTCCATCTCTTCGTATGCTGTTACTGTAGCTGGTTTCGTATTTCGCCCTCGACTATGATCAGAAATTGTCTGTCTCTTCTGTCGTGTAGTCTGACGTGGCTGTTTGTTACGATTGCGTCTAATCATCTCACCTGCGTGCTCGTTTCGTCTCGCAGGCTGCTCGATAGTTGTTTCGTTTTGCTTTGTTTGCATTGACGTTCTTTGTCGACGTATATCTTCTAAACGTCTAATGAGTTCTTCTTGTTTCTGGTTTCTTGAATTCATTCAATCACATCCATTTCATTCAAGGAAGTCTAGGAAAGAGGCCAATTGTATATCAATTAGTTTTCTTCATCTTCATCCTTCATTTGACGTGAAATCGAATCTCTCATTCTAGAATCTGATTGAATATTGTTCATGTTGTAGTAATCCATGATTCCAAGGTTTCCGCTTCTAAATGCTTCAGCGATTGCTAATGGTACTTCAGCTTGTGCTTCAGTAACTTTCGCTTGCATCTCTTGTTCACGGGCAACAGCCATCGAACGTTGTTCTTCCGCTTTTGCTTGTGCAATTTTCTTGTCAGCTTCCGCTTGATCTGTTTGTAGTTGTGCACCAATGTTTCGACCAACGTCTACGTCGGCAATATCAATTGACAGAATTTCAAAAGCTGTTCCTGCATCTAGCCCTTTGTTTAATACCGTTTGAGACATTAAATCTGGGTTTTCTAGAATCTCAGCGTGAGTCGTTGCAGAACCTACTGTCGTTACAATACCTTCACCAACACGGGCGATAATGGTATCTTCTCCAGCACCACCAACTAAACGCTCGATATTCGCACGAACCGTAACTTTCGCTTTAGCAATCAGTTCAATACCATCTTGCGCGACTGCTGCTACTTTAGGTGTTTCGATAACTTTCGGGTTAACAGAAACTTGCACGGCTTCAAATACATTACGACCTGCTAGATCAATAGCAGCTGCCTGCTCAAAAGGAAGGTCAATGTTTGCTCGTTCAGAAGCAATCAAAGCATCAATAACATCATTTATATCTCCACCAGCTAAATGGTGAGCTTCTAGTTCGTCAATATCTAAGTTTAGGCCTGCTTTGGTTGCTTTAATTTGTGGATTGATGATATCATTTGGATTTACTCGACGTAAACGCATTCCAACTAATGTAAACAAACTAACTTTTACACCTGAGAAGTAAGCTGTTACCCATAATCCCATGGGTACAAAACGGAAAAACAAACTGATAACTGCTAATAGTAAAATAGCGATAATGATAAAACCAATAAAACTTGTGTTAAAGAATTCTTCTTGCATAAATAAATTCCTCTTTTCTTTTTTTATATTATAGGTTTCTTACGACAACTTTATTCCCATGAATCTCTTGTATGATTACTTTAGAGCCTGTCTGAATGTGACCATCACCACTTAAAACATCAAATGGCTGTGGAAACTGTTCGAATTTTACTTTTCCTGAAGGACGAAGTGGAGTACGCGTCTCGCC
>CAMYQS010000136.1 GCA_947296835.1 uncultured Atopostipes sp. | reverse complement strand
GCTTTTGACTGAAGTAGCGCTGCCGCGTTACTTCGTAGCGAGCTTTTTACCGCTAACATGCTTGCGCCTACTGTCGACGCGAAAGCCGCAATGGTCGCTATAACCGTGTAAAGCGTGTATTGCTGTAGATGAATGTCTGGCAAGTTGTACATTGATCCGTATGCAAAAAAGATGAGCAGTGGGATGAGTGTATAACCAGCGAGTAGTCCAAATAGTACACCGAAAGTCGTCGCGAGCACAGAGTACGTAATAAATTTCGTTAAAATTTGACGGTTCACGTAGCCCAATGCTTTCATAATCCCAATAAATTCACGTTCTTCATCAACCATTCGTGTCATCGTTGTGAAGGATATGAATACCGCGATTAAAAAGAAAAATACTGGGAAGACAGCGGCGATTATCGATAAGCGTTCTGTGTTATCTTTGTATTCGATATAAGTTTGGTCTTCAGAGCGACGCGTTGCAAAATATTCTGGCACGGCTAAATCTGCTAAATCTTGCTCAGCTTGTTCTAATTCTTCGCGCGCATCTGCTAGTTCAACTAAAGCTGTTTCGCGTTCTTCTTCGAATGTAGCTAGCCCATCTGCGTATTCAGCTTCTCCCTCGTTTAGTTCCGCTTCTGCATCGACTAACTCAGCTTCTGCGTTGGCCGTTTCTGTTGCAAGGGTTTCGCGTGCGTTATCGATTTCATCAAAGCCCGCGTTTGCTTGTACGAGCCCGTCATCGATTTGTCGGATACCGTCTGTCATTTGAGCGATACCATCTTGAAGTTGCGCTCGGCCAGCGTCTAATTCGGCTGCTTGGTTATTCAGTTCGTTTAGTTGAGCTTGAAGTGCATCTCTTTGTGAAATGAGTTCCTGCTCTGTTTCCAATGTAGCGTTTATTCGAGCTCGTTCTTGTGCAATTGTAGCGAGACCGCCATCTATTTGGTCAATCTGTTCATTTAATTGTGCACTCGTTAACCCCGGAATGCCAAATGCTTCCTCGATAATCGTGCGTTTTGCACGTAAATCGGCTTGTATCGCTTCATTTTCTGTGATTAATGCAAGCACATCGTTGCTGTCGAGCTCCGGGTTGTTTAAATCTTCTTCTAACTGGAAGCGCTGGGCTTCAACTTGTTCCATTTGCGCATCAAGCTGATTCAAATCAGTCTGTGCCTGGATGAGTCGCGTTCTTGCATTATTCAGTTCTACTTCTTGCGTATCAAACGCTTGTAAGCCTGCTTCAATTTCCGATTTGTTGGCTTCTATTTCAGCTAAACCATTTTCAATCTGTTCAAGGCCATTTTCTAGTTGCGCTCTTCCTGAAATGAGTTCAGATTCTGCAGCATCTAAATTGTTCAGTTGTGTTTGTAACTCAGCCCGTTGGTTGATTAAGTCTTGTCGTTGCGTGTCTAAATCGGCAATTGTTTGCTTTAGCTCCGCTTCGTTACGGTCAATTTCAGCTTCCGCATCCGCGATTTCTGTTTCAAATTCATCACGGGCATCTTCATATTCTTGCCAGCCATCATCTAGTTCAGCACGTGCATCGGTAAGTGCCTGTTCGGCCTCCGCTAATTCTTGCTCAGCGTCTGCAATTTCCGTCCAACCATCATCGATTTCAGCTTGTGCTTCTGCTTGAATCGAACCGGCACGAAATTCAGCACGCTCATCTAAGAGTCCATTTAACTCCGCTTCATAGGGATCGACGTAGTCTTCGTAATCATCTGATAACGCCTCAAACGCTTGGCTACCATCTACGGTTAAGTTGGCTTCTGTATAATATTCGGCCTCATAATCACTCTCTAAAATAACCCCAAATCCGTTTAGAGAACCGCTACCGACCGTTGTGAATCCACGATTAGCGTGTGTAATGTAGAGTGGGGTGTTGACAAAACCGACCACTTCAAAGGTTTGCTGTGTTAGATTTTCTTCGGGGTCACCATTGTCTTCGCCAAGTTCTAATGAAATCTGGTCCCCAATTTTAACATCCGGTAAAAAGACGGCGCGTGTATCGAGTGCAATTTCACCAGAGTTTTTTGGTAGTCGTCCTTCTGCTAGTTGGTATTGATTCATGGCTTGTCCGTTTTCGGCATCATAGCTATATAGACGAATCGTCTGGTTATGATCCTGCACATAAAAGTCATAGGCATACTGGCTTTGAACGTTTACGTTTTCCATTTCACCAAGGGCTTGTGTGTCTTCTTCTGTCAATCCGTAAGTCGACTGTACCTTGAAATCCATGAGATTGTAGTCTTTGAAATACTGGTCAACGGTTGAAATCATGTCTGGACTGGTTGCGCTAATCCCGACGTAGAAGCCAACCCCAAGGAAAATAATGATTAAGATCGCTAAAAAGCGCATGATTGATTTGGGGATTTCACGAAAAGTATCCTTCCAAAGTGCTTTATGCTTCATGATTGGCCTCCTTTCGAAAGGTTAATTTTACCATTCAATATCAGCAATCGGTGTCGGATTTTCGTTCACTATGTTCGACTTCACCTTAGCGTCACTAATATCGATAACGCGGTCAGCCATTGGTGTAATGGCGCGGTTATGAGTAATCAATACGATGGTCGCGTTATATTTCTCTTTCGCTTCATGGAGCAGCGCTAGCACTTGTTTACCGGTCTGGTAATCCAGGGCACCGGTGGGCTCATCACATAGCAATAGCTTCGGTCGTTTGGCTAATGCGCGGGCAATTGAGACACGCTGTTGTTCCCCACCTGAAAGTTGCGATGGGAAATTATCCATGCGGTGACTCAGACCAACTGCTCGCAGTACGTCTGCTGAATCGAGTGGATTCTTCGCAAGTTCAGTTGCCATTTCAACGTTTTCTAACGTCGATAAGTTTGGAATTAAGTTATAGTTTTGAAAGATAAAACCGACATCTTCACGGCGATAATTGGTTAGTTGCTTTTCGTTAAACTGCGCAATATCGGTACCGTCAATTAGAACTTGACCGCGGTCGGGCTTATCCATTCCACCTAAAATGTTTAAGAGTGTTGATTTACCAGCACCACTCGGACCGACGATGATTGCAAACTCGTTTTGTTCGATGCCAAAACTGATACCGTCGTTGGCAGAAATTCGGGTTTCGCCTTTACCGTAAAATTTATATTCATTCTTTACTTCAATATAGGACATGTACTTCACCTCTTTGTTTACATGTGTTCATTAACGTATTTTAGCATAATCATTACAAAGATAGTATGCTATTTGGGTTTCTTAGACGACTTCTTGTAAAAATCGTTCGAAATAGTCTTTGAATTGTTGGCGGTTTTCTTTTGTGAAAGGCTTCGGACCTTTTGTGCGCTGACCGCTTTTTCTTTGCATGGCACTGAAATGGCGATTATGTAAGAGTTGGTCGATATTTTCTGCGGTGTACTGACTTCCTTTGTGATGTAAGACGTGACAGCCTTTTGGTAAGAGTAGGGAAGCTAATCCGTAGTCTTGCGTGATAATAATATCCCCATTGTTCGCAAGTTGAACGATTTTAAAATCTGCTTGATCAGCCCCTTTTTCAACATAAATAATTTTTACAAAGTCAGGATGGGTTTCATTTGAATAGTGCGCAATGCTTGAGACCAGGACAACTTCCAAGCCGTATTGCTCTGCGAGTGCAATGACTTCACTTTTAACGGGACTCGCATCCGCATCAATTAATATTTTCATCGTCGAATTCTCCTAGTCTTTACATGTTGTATCCCTTTTTATTTTCTGAAACGAAAAAAGACTCTCCCTTATTATAGATGAAATAGGGCGAGTCTGTAGTTTAAAGTGTTTTTAATTTTAGATTAAAGATTGATAATATTGTTTCAGTTGTAAACCGATTTTATCAATACTTTTTTGGGCAACTTTTTGATAGCCTGCATTGACTAAAGAAGGTAAATTCTTCTCGAGTATACCACGGGTTAAGTTGATGAATTCATCGACTGTAGTCCCTTTGTAGATTTCTTCTTGGTCAATATAATATGGATTGAATACGGGAATGTCACGAACAATGGTGTTCGTTTTACTCGCTAGAGCTTCTAAGAGAACGATCCCTTCTGTTTCTTCGTGGGTTAGGAATAGGTACAAGTCACAAGCTTGATAGGCGACGCGGATTTCGTTACGGTCGATATAGCCAGGGAACTGTAAATTAGGCAAATCTGTTTGAATGGCTTGTACAATTTCACGCGACAACAATTTTGGATCGGTATAACCAAACCAGATGAACTGGTATTCCGGCATTTGTTTAGCCATTTCAACAAAATCCAAAATCCCTTTACGCTTAATTTGGAGACCCACGGAAATTATTAATTTATCTTGTGGTTTAATGTGGTACTTTTCGCGGAATTGTTTTGTTTCATCCACGGTACTTTGCCAATAAGAAAGGTCAATCCCATTTGATATGACTTTAATCGGAGGGGTCATATCCCATTTTTCGAGTAAAGATTTGGAATAATCAGTCGGTGTTAAAATTAAATCAGCTGTACCGTAGCATTTTTTAAGCCACCATCCAGCTAGAGGAGCAATCGGATTCGCAAAAAAGAATGAATTTTTAAAATCTTTCATTGTCGAATGTGCGTGATAGATAACTGGAATCCCATTTCTTTGAGCCATTTTTGCGCGAAGGTAAGAACGCGGAAAAACGGTATTGATATGAATAACGTCATGGTTTTTTTCATCAGTCAGATTATAGGGTATATCTG
>CAMYQS010000135.1 GCA_947296835.1 uncultured Atopostipes sp. | reverse complement strand
TTTCATATCCGTATAGTAGTTTCCATCATTTGGTAAATGCCATTCAAATGCTTGCATCATGACGCTATTTTTAGTCACTCGAATCACCCTTTCCTTTTGTTTCAATACCTAAATTCTATTATATCACTTTTCGTGTATTTCACCCGTAAATACACTTCTAATATGATGGGTTCGCTTTCAAGCAAATTAATTGAAATGATTTTTTACTACTGTTAAATTATAAATGTAAGAAGAAATTGAAGGAGGATTTTAGAAATGGCAAAAGTTGCGATTGTAATGACAGACTTATTTGAAGATGTGGAGTACACATCACCACGCGAAGCCATTGACAACGCAGGACACGAAACTGTATTAATTGGACCTGAAAAAGGAACAACCGTTAAAGGCAAACAAGGCGACGTTGAAGCTGAAATTGAATTAGGAATTGATGACGCAAAAGTTGAAGACTATGATGCTCTATTCATTCCAGGTGGTTTCTCACCAGACGAGTTACGTAGTGATGAGCGATTCTTAGAATTTGTTCGTCAGTTTGATCGAGAGAAGAAAGATATCTATACAATTTGTCATGGGCCACAACTACTCGTTAATGCAGATGTATTGCGAGGTAAAGATGCAACAGCCGTTGAACAAGTTGGTGTAGACGTAACAAACGCTGGTGGAAATTATATTGACCATGCCGTTGTTATTGATAAATCAGGGTTAATCTCAAGTCGTACACCAGATGACTTACCACAATTCAACGAAGCGATTGTAAATGCTCTAAACAAATAGAAATATGAAGAGTGAATTTTAAAAGCCCATGAGACGTCTCATGGGCTTTTCTATGCTTATAATGTTTCTACACGGTTTGTTAATGTTAGATTCTTCATCGACAAGTCGACAATTCCAGCTGAATGCGTAATGCCTCCACTAGAAATGTAATCAATATCGAGCATTTTTAGTTTTTTTATATTTTCGGCCGTCAGGTTTCCTGATGCTTCCACAATCGATCGTCCACCAATTAAGTCGATGGCTACTTTCATTTCGTCAACAGTCATATTATCTAGCATAATAATATCGGCCCCTGCAGCAACGGCTTCTTTAACCATTTCCAGGTTTTCTGTTTCAACCTCGATTTTTTTGATAAATGGTGAGCGTTCTTGTGCCAATTTAATGGCTTCTTTAACGCCACCTGCCGCATTAATGTGGTTATCTTTTAGCATAATCATGTCTGATAAGTTATAACGGTGATTGTTCCCACCACCAACTCGAACCGAATATTTCTCTAACATGCGTAATCCAGGTGTCGTCTTGCGTGTATCCATCAATTTAATGTTGCTACCTGATAATTGCTCTACCATGTTATGTGTTGCAGTAGCAATTCCAGACATACGTTGTAGGAAATTTAGTGCGACTCGTTCGGCCGTTAATAACATTTCGACATCACCATGTACTTTCGCTAACATTTCACCATCTGTAAACGTCTGTCCATCTTTTTTGAACCAATCAATAGATATTTTGGCATCCAGTAGCGTAAATACTCGCTCAAATACTGCCATCCCGGAAAGTACGCCATCTTGTTTAGCTAACAATTCTACCGTAGCTAGCGTCTCACTGGATCCTAATATCTTAGTACTGACATCCATATCTGTAATATCTTCATGCAAGGCATTTAGAATAATTGGATCTATTTTAAAGTGCATTAGGTCATTCATCATTAATACCCGTCCCCTTTACTCTTATCGAAAATCACAATCCATATCATGATCATTAATCATCCCAATTGCTTGTAGATAGGAATAAATTGTCACGGAACCCACAAATTTAAACCCACGTTTCTTTAAATCTGCGGTTACTCGATCACTTAACGGACTATCTGTCAGTCGTTCGTCATCTTGTGAAATCATTTGTTTCCCCTTCGTAAAATTCCAAATGTATTTGGAGAATGTACCAAAATCTTTTTGAACTGCCATAAAGCAATTGGCATTATTAATTATCGCTTCTATCTTACGGCGATAACGAATAATTTTTTCGTTATCCATTAATTCCTCTACTTTATCTTCTTGATAGTCAGCAACCTTTTCATAATCAAAATCATCAAAGGCTTCCATAAAATCATCATATTTTGACAAAACTAACTGCCAGGATAAACCAATATGAAAAACTTCTAAACTAAACCATTTAAATAATGCTTGATCATCGTATTCAGGTTTCCCCCATATTTCATCGTGGTATTTCACATAGTAATCTGGTTTCCCTTGAATCCATTCGCATCGGGTTATTTTTTGAGTAGTCATAAGCACGTTCCTTTACTTAGGTTCAGTGTAACGATCTTTGTCACGTTTTACGTGACGGAAATTTAACTTGCGCAGTATCGGTGTTTTCTTATATTGGATAGGTTCCATACGCTGAATAATTTTGTTTAGCGTCTTCACACCATCCACTATAAAGTCACCTTTATTTAACATAATACAGTCGGCACGAGTACCTTCAGCGGCATCTGTAACCTCAGATCGAGTAGGTACACCATCACTCACTAGTGTGTCGAGTACTTCTGTGGCCCACACAACTGGAATGTCACCTGCTTCACTAATCCACATAATTTCTTGTTGGAAGCCAGCCAAGTCAATATAGCCACTCTCAGCAGCTAAGTCTCCACGAGCAATCATCACACTAAAAGGATTTTTACTTGCCGCTGTGAAGATAATTTCTGGTAGGTTTCGTGTTGCACGGACTGTCTCAATCTTAGCCATGAGTGCCATGTCTTTCGAGTTTTCACCTAAGTTATTTTTAATTTCTTCTTGAATTAATTGAATATCTTTTCCAGAATTTACAAAAGAACAACCTATGATATCCGCATATTCACAGGCAAAGGTAATATCTTCTTTATCTTTTTGATCTAACGAATCAAATACAAATTGATTATTTGGGAAGTTCAAACCTTTAGCAGCTTTAACTCGTACACTCTTCCCTTTTGTTTTAACAACTTTTAATAAAATCGATTCTTCAGTCACTTCTTCGACAACCGATTCAATACTGCCATCGTCATATAGAACATACTGTCCAACTTCGACTTGCTCGTATATTTCTTTTAGACCACAGCCGGCAGTGAAATTCACATCATTCTCAGGAAGCTTCTCAAAATTGTTTGTTAGACGAATATAGTCACCTGATCGAACCTTAGGTTTACTTATATGTGAGTAAACCCATTCTGTACGAATTTTAGGTCCTGCAATATCCATTAAGATACGAACATCTTTATTTGTCACATCTGAAATTTCACGTAGGTTTTGAATCATATTTTTCCAATCTTCTGGAGTATTATGCGCACAGTTAATGCGAGCCACATTCATCCCTTCATCGACTAAATCACGGAGATATTCTTTATCTGAAATGCCTTCATTAGGCATAGTAACCATAATACGCGTTGTACGATTAGCTGGTTTCTTCCCAAAGACTTTTTTTGTGTTCTTTTGAAGCCTGCGTCGACCAACGTCAAATTCTTTTGGATCAGGGTGTGGAAAATCTGCTCGATCATTAATGACATCATGTAGCGTTGCGATAACAGCATCTAACGTTACCAGCGTTTTCGATTCCAGTCGTCCTAAAGAAGAAAGACCCCAAGGTATTAAGTCTGTCTGCAATTGATTAATATCGACATTTCGTAAAGCCAAGTAATAACTTAAGTTCAGTGCACTTTCTTTAAATGCGTTACGTTTAATTTCATCTGCCCAAGATTTATAAATTGTTTCACCTTCAACTTTAATCTTATCGCGTAAAGTTGTTATCTCCTGTAAGAGCTCATTTGGATCATTTATAGCATAACCTGTCACCATATCATCTCTTCCTTTCCCTAATCTTTCTACTACTTCACTATCATTATAACGGATACAATGCTGATTGTTTAACAGAACAGATATTTTGGACATGAAAAAACTTGCAACAACCATTGTCAAAATGATTGATGCAAGTCTTTAGTTCAAATTTAGTTTTTAGTCTAAACGAGTTGATAAATCTACGCCTTCTAATTTTGCTAACTCTGACATTAATAGACGTAAGATGTTGCCACCATGAATGAACACATTTACTGCTGGAACAGGATCTTTACCAAGAATCCCTAAATGTCTCATAATGATTTCACCATCTGGATTCACTACGAAGTGGTAGTATCCTGATTTCATTGAGTTAAACTCATTCACTTTTTCTAAAATATTTGGTAATTCGTTACGGTCCGTTACAAAACCAACGCGATTATATGTCATTTGGTAATTAACATAGTCTAATTGATCTGTTTCATGAATCACTACCGCACAAGGAACAACCTTGTCTTCAGCAACTTGTAGTGCTGTTTGTAGAACGTTTTGTTTTTGAATAACATCGTCACCGTTACGGTTCTTAGACTTACTCTCTACAATCTTTCCATTAAACTTAATTTTTTTTCGTTCTGCTTCTTGTAAAAAATTATCTGATATCAGACTCATTATAACCCTCCAAAATATTAGTACATATAGTATAACAAATTTTATGTAAAATTAAAATCAAATTAAAAAGAAAATATAATACCGCTTTCATTTCTAATACAATAAAAGCTCTTGTTTTTCAACAAGAGCTTTTCATATTGTTTTAAATTATTTACCGAAACGTTCTGAAATACGTGCAGCACGTCCATGACGACTACGTAAGTAGTATAACTTAGCACGACGAACTTTACCACGGCGTGTAAC
>CAMYQS010000134.1 GCA_947296835.1 uncultured Atopostipes sp. | reverse complement strand
GTACATATCCAAGACAATACTTTTCACAGTTGATTCTTCGTGTTTTTCTTCATAATTTAGGTCACTCATTATATTTACTTCTCCTTTCTATGCTTCTTCAAGCTCTAGATCCATTTGAGGTAAAAAACCATTGCCCTTTAGCAGTTCGTATAAGAACGATCTGCCCTTTTGCGTCCATTTGGTATTCATAACTACTTTTGTACCGCCGTCAGATATTGGTATTTCTGTCGTATGTGACTTTGTGTATCCTTGACTCATGTGTTTTTTATAAAGTATCCATTGTTTACCCACTTTGTGTTGTACTTTTAACTCGTGTAGTAATTTGTTCATTTCCTGAGCGCTCATTCCGTAATCGGCCGCGATCTGAGTAATGGTTACTGTGTCCGTAGATTGCAGAATGTTATCCAAGTAAGTTATTTTTGGTTCGTATTCTGCAATCCGCTGCTCTAATATTTCGTTTTGTTCTATTTGTTCAACTAACTGGATAAGTGATTCTTTATAGTTTGATGGCAATCTGTTTTGTAGCTGTCTTTCCATTTTATTGAACTGATCAATGTAAGCTAATTTGAATTCGAGTGCTTTTTTTCCCGTAAAGCCCATTGCCAGCAAAGTGAATCCGTCTCTGTTCATTAAAAATTCTGGATACTCTTGACCTCTAGTATTTTTGTAAGTTGTTTCAAAAAACATATTTCTCGTTGCGGAATTTTCCGCAGCGAGATTTCTAATACTTTCTAAAATATCTCTGTGGTTTTTCTCGAAGTTCTCAGCAACATTCCTACTTGTAGTAATTGGTTGGTCATTTTCTATCACAATATGAATAAGTGGTTTAGTATTATTCATTTTTATCTTCCTTTCTATGCTTTTTGTTTTCTACATTCACTAATCGTGAACTTTGGTGGTAAAAAAATTTCTTCTAGCGTTTTTCCATAATACTTGGCGATTATGAACATTTCTGTTGCCTTGAATTCTGTGTCGCCTTTTTCTTTATTCCTAAAAGATGTAGTATTAATATTTAGTAAACTTGCCATGTGTTCTTGCGTATCACCATTTAATTCTCGCAACTCTTCTAACTTCCACTGTCTTTGGTATTTTCGCACTTCATTCACCTTCTTTCTTAACTTTCCAAATCAATTGTACACGTTCCGTGAACTACTGTCAACAAAAAAGTTCACTTTCCGTGAGAATATTCATTGCAATGTTCACGCAATGTGTGTATAATATATGTAGAAAGTAATTGAAGGGAGGAAAAAGAAAATGGATTTAAGCTCATATATAGGTAACAAATTGCGTTATTACAGAAAAGAAAATAAAATGACGCAAGATGAATTAGCAAAAAAATTAGGCTTGGGTAAAGGTACTATTTCAAATTACGAATCAGGGTATCGCACACCCCAAGAACATAGATTATTTGAATTAGCAGAGGTTCTGAACATAAGTATTAATGATCTATTTCCACCAACTACCGAAACCAAAGATATCGTAGGAAAAATTACAGAGATTTCTGCCAAACTCGAGAGTTCACGCCAACAAAAAGTTTATAACTTCGCCGAACATCAGTTAGAAGAACAAAACAAGGTAATACATATCCATAAAGATAATAGCGATTATGTAACTGAAACGTTAAGAGGTTATTTATCGGCTGGTACTGGGGAATTGCAATTAGAAGAAGTTTTAGAAGAGGTTGAGATACCTGTTGAAATAATTCCTGAGCAGCACTATGACATGCTTCTGCAAATAAATGGCGATTCTATGTTACCAATGTTCCAAGATGGCGAACGGATATTCGTAAGAAAGATTGAAGACACTAGCGAATTAAGAAGTGGACAAATTGGAGTATTCATTATAGATGGCGAAAGTTACTTAAAGAAAGCATATAAAGAAAATGATCAATTGCGACTTGTTTCTCTGAATGATAAATATGATGATCTGATTTTCAATGAAGTTAATGATATCGAAGTAATTGGAACTGTTGTTATGTAATTAAAGTTAATTAAGCGGCCTCAAGGAGACTTGGGACTAATTTTAAAAGGAGGAATTAAAATGGCAAAGAAAAGAATTACTGGTGAAGATGGGAAGGAATATATAGTTACAGAAAAGAAACCGTTTTATAAAAAATGGTGGTTTATATTGTTTTTTGCCCTGCCCTTTGGAATGACTTTAGTTCTTTCGGTAACCAATATATTTATTGACAATCCTGAGAGTGGTGGCGTGGAAGCAGAAGAGGCAGAATTTACATCTGTAGAAAACGAACTCATTCGTAATATAGATGTCCCAGAAGAAGAGCAACTGGTAATAGAAGATGTATTGTTAGATGTTGGGATTACTAACGTTGATTCGGTAGAATACGACGAGATTTTGAAAGGTACCTTTACTTATACGGATGAAAGTGGTTGGGGAGCTGAGGAGGGCTATCGTCTGAATGCAGATAACGCCAATAACATAAGGCTTTATATTCAAGACGACAAGCTTCTAGGCATAGAGTACGGAGATGGTCACGTTTTATTTAGAGATGGAGAAGTCAAGGATTCGATATTGAATTATATAGTAACTAATTCCGAGTTCGTAACTTACACCAGTCAAGCAGAGAACCTGATTAAAGACAGGTTGAAATCGCCATCTACTGCAGACTTCCCGAGCAGGATCTGGTCAGACGAATGGTCCGTATATAAACGTGATGGTCACATTTATATAGAAAGTTATGTTGATGCGCAGAATGCCTTTGGAGCGACCGTAAGAGATTATTTCCAAGTCGTAGGGAATATCGAGGAAAATAAAATAGTGAAAATAACCATAGGAGATACTGTCTACGAATAACAAAAAGCCCCGCACCCTACCGCCAAGTAAGAAGTGTGGAGCAAATAAACAATATAACCGCAGGGTCTATTTGTGCCCTTATTGTAACATAGATAAGGAGTGTTGTAATGGCCAAACCTGAAAAATACGAACTTAAAAGTGGCGCGGTCAGATGGAGAATAAACGGCATCTACTTAGGTGTAAATCCTAAAACAGGAAAACAAGCACGCACTAACCTACAAGGTTTTAAAACACAGCGTGAGGCAAATATTGCGTTAAAAAGAATAGAGTCTCAAGTTGCAGAGGGAACTTACTTCGAAAACGTAAAGGAATCTAAAGACTATACGTTTAAGGAAGTTTACGAGAAGTGGGATAGCGAATATAAGCACACTGTCGCAGAATCTACGCACTTAAAGTCTAGTGGCCACTTCAATAACAGGATCCTTCCTGAAATTGGACACTATAAGTTAATCGAGATAGATCATGATGATATTCAAAAACTAGTAAATGAATGGAAGAGGTTTACTAACTGCAGAGTATGGATAAGAGAGATATCTAGAGTATTTCAATACGCTATTAGACATAAGTATGCAGAAAGTGACCCTACAGAATTCGTTGTAATACCTAAGGTTAAAAAAGACAACAAAAACGAAAAGCTATTCTATGAAAAACATGAGTTGGAGCTAATCGTAAGCGAATTAAATAAACTTGATGATCCTAAGATAGAAAGTTATATGAGATTGTTAATCTTTGGAGGTTTAAGAAATGGCGAGGTCTTAGGTTTAAGGTGGTCGAGAGTTGATCTCGATAATAACTTAGTGACTATTGACCAAGCTATAGGAAGAAGAAAAAAAGGAAATTCTACAGAATTATATGTAAAAGACCCTAAGAATGAACCTAGTTATAGAACGATTAGCATTGATATCAAAACGGCAAGCTCATTAAAGGAATTGCAAAAGTACACTGGTAGCAATGGTTTAGTTTATAAGAGTGAACGCGGTGGCATACTATCAGATTCTAAGTCTCGTAAATGGTTAATGTCACTAGTGAAGGATGCAGGCGTCGAATTTGTTAACGTCCACGGCCTACGCCATACGCACGCTAGCCTACTTTTTGAAGGTGGAGCTAGTATTAAATATGTTATGCATAGACTGGGTCACAAAGACATTGAGACCACTATGAATATATATACTCATGTAACGAAAAAGAGTATCGAGGATTTCTCAGAGAAGTTTTCTGATTACTTCTCCGGTTTCTAGGCCAGGCGTAACAATTTGCGTAACAAAACAAAAATAAAAAGCCCATAACACCGTGTAGCTGTTGGTGTTATGGGCTTTGTTGTATTTGGGTATGGAGTTGAGGGGGCTCATCTAATCCCCCTCACCTCAACGTTTATAGTTATATAGTAATGGTTTTGGTAATGGTTTAGACTAAATTTTCACGCATACGCCTATGTTTTGTGTAAACAATTAATTACCACTTAGTTATAAATTGCTAGGTTATATGTTTGTCATTTATTTACCGTAAGTTTCTATTGTTTCTCCCTAATCTTGTTAAGTTTCTGATTCACCATGAGAATCAGTGTCCTCTTCAGTATTGTCTGGATTTTCGTCCTCAACTTCTTCATCTACCAAAGGATCGATTAATGACTTAGGTAAATCGAGTCTCATCAAATCAGGGTTAAAATAAATACTAGGCAAACCAAACTCAGGAATATCTATCTTAGGGATTGAGTTTATATAGCGTTGCTGCATGCTCTGCATTGCCTTAATTGAATCGAATAATTCAGTATTCTGATATAAAGTAGAAAAAGGTTGTGTAACATTTTTAATATTATATTGTAATGCTTGAGCAACATTAATACCACTAAAATTATAAACTTTTGAAATACTTTCGCTTATGGCAGTGACTGCATCAATCATAGGTTTAACC
>CAMYQS010000133.1 GCA_947296835.1 uncultured Atopostipes sp. | reverse complement strand
GTCATGTTAATTAAAGTTGAAGATACAAACGGGGAATATTCTGATGATGAAATTACGATTACCGGAAATTTTGGTCGGATCCAAGAAGGAGCGAGTTATCAATTTTACGGTGCGTTAACGAGTCATCCAAAGTATGGAGTACAGTTTAAAGCCGATCGTTATGAAACGAGTCAGCCATCGTCTTCAGCATCATTAATTCAATATTTATCAAGTGCACAATTTAAAGGTATCGGTGAAAAGACTGCCGAGAAAGTTGTGGATGAACTAGGTGAAGACTGTATCGATGTGATTGTAGCAGATCCAGCGGTTTTAGATCGTGTATCCGGATTGAGTAAAAAGCAAAAAGAAACACTGGAAGATGTCCTTTCGAATGAATATGGTATGCAGAAAATGATTTTACAATTAAATCGATTTGGTATCGACAATACATTGGCTTTCCGTATATATGGTAAGTACGAAGAAAAGACTTCCGAAGTGATTCGTGAAAATCCTTATCAGCTGATTCAAGAAATTGAAGGAATTGGTTTTAACAAAGCGGATATGATAGCTGAACATCTTGACATAAAAGCTGATGCCAATGAACGAATTCAAGCAGCGATTTTTTATGGACTTTTTACAATTTGTAATGACTCAGGTGATACTTACGTTACGGAAGAACATTTAATTTCAAAAACAACGGAGATTCTAGAAAGAAGCCGTTCATTTTTAATTGACCGTGAATTGGTTGAAATGAATTTAACTAATATGGAAGAAGATAGCCGGATCTATAAAGATGAAGGGCGCTACTTCTTAGCAACTATTTACCACTCGGAGTGGGGCATTGTCCGTTCAATGGAGTTTCTACTTGATGGTGATGAAACACCGATTTCAGATAAACAATTTATAAAAGAAATTTCAGCATTAGAAGATGAGCTAGAAATTGAATACGGCGACTCACAAAAAGTTGCGATTAAAGAGGCGATGGAATCATCAGTCTTTATTTTAACCGGTGGACCGGGTACGGGTAAGACCACTGTACTGAAAGGGATTGTTCACTTGTTTGCGGAGTTAAACGACTTGTCGCTTGATCCATTCGCCTACAAAGATGAAGCTTTCCCGATTTTAATGGCTGCGCCAACCGGTCGTGCAGCGAAGCGGATGAAAGAGTCGACTGGCTTACCAGCATCGACCATTCACCGATTATTAGGACTAACAGCGGATGATAATGACTTAATGGATGACAGTGAATACGTGTTGGATGGAAAGTTATTAATTATTGATGAAATGTCGATGGTCGATACATTCCTGGCTAATCGTTTATTCCAGTCGATTCCGCAAGGGATGAAAGTTATTCTAGTCGGTGACCAAGATCAATTGCCATCTGTTGGACCAGGTCAAGTCTTCCGAGACTTAATTGATTCAGGACAAATTCCACAAAAAGAATTGAAAGAAATTTATCGTCAAGGGGACGGATCAAGTATTATTCCATTGGCGCATGATATTAAACATAACCGTTTGCCAGCTGATTTAATGGATAGAAAAAAAGATCGAAATTTCTTCCCGGCAAACTCGAGTACGGCAGTTACCATTATTGAAAAGATTGTTGAAAAAGCAATCGAACGAGGGTACACCGCAAGTGATATCCAAATTTTAGCACCAATGTATAAGGGACCTGCTGGAATTAACGTATTAAACGAAAGACTTCAAGAGATATTTAACCCGAATCCAGATGGAAGTCGTACTGAAATGAAACACATCGATACAGTGTATCGTATTGGCGATAAAGTTTTACAACTGCAAAACGATCCTGAGAACA
Source organism: uncultured Atopostipes sp. (assembly GCA_947296835.1). Taxonomy (GTDB): domain Bacteria; phylum Bacillota; class Bacilli; order Lactobacillales; family Carnobacteriaceae_A; genus Atopostipes. The sequence continues at coordinate 2,951 of CAMYQS010000133.1, read as the reverse complement.
ACGTTTTTAACGGAGACTTAGGTTTCATCACGAGTATTACAAAAGCGAAATACACGGAGTTGAAATCGGATATTATTACCGTTGATTTTGAGGGGAACGAAGTGGATTACCTACGTTCTAACTGGAATCAAATTACACTAGCGTATTGTACGTCCATTCATAAAGCGCAGGGGAGCGAGTACGATATCGTTATTTTACCGTTACTTTCGAGCTACGGTCGTATGTTGAAAAAGGATATTTTATATACAGCGATTACGCGTGCAAGTTTTTCACTGTCATTAATTGGCGAACCACAAGCCTTTATTCGCAGTATCGAGTCTACACAAAACTTACGAAACACTGGGTTGAGAGAACGTCTGCAGAGTGATGAGTATAAATTCACAGTAGTCGAGCCCCTCAGTAAGAAAACTACAATCGAAGAAGAAGAGAAGACGAAAGATAATCCCGTTCCTGAAAAAATTAGAAACTTTATTTTAACGCCTGAAATGGTTGAATCCTTTTCAATCGATGCCATGATTGGTATGGATGGCGTGAAACCATAAGTAAACCAAAAAGAGCTCCTTTCGAGGAAGCTCTTTTTATCTTGTAGTATAAGGGATTGTAAAATAAACGCTGATAGGGCACAGTAGGCTAACTTTTTTGTCATTAAGATGATCTATGGTAAATAAGAATATGTAAAAAAATAGCTGAACTAAATTAGCCCCCCTTGTCTACATTTATTTTAAGGATTATACAGAGTGTCCAGATTATTATCATTCACTAATATTAAACACTATAATATTAAGTGTCTAGTTTATTACGTGAATGCGTCCACGAATGTGAGAAAGGTGGACTGGGCATCATTAAAATGAAAAAACGACCAGAATAGTGATTTTCCAGTCGTTTTTTTTTGTCTTATTTTAGAAAATTGTTTGTTAATGCGGCTTTATATATTTCGCGATGAATGTCTGCTGTTTGATTACCATGTTCTGAGATATTGATTTTTTCGTGTTTCACTAATTGATCGACTAAGAAATCAATGTCTTTTTCTTCAACACCAACTTCAGTTAAGTTCGTCGGCATATCGATACTCTTGAAGAATTCAACGGTCTTTTTGATTGCTGCGTCGACTTTTTCATCTTCCGTACCTTCTGTTACGCCAAATACGCGTTCCGCATATTGAACTAATTTATTATGTTTTTCTTTTCGGCGTACATGCATGGTAGCAGGCAAGACTGCTGTTAACGTGCGTGCATGATCGGTACCGTTCAGAACTGTAATTTCATGGCCAAGGGCGTGGGTTGACCAGTCACCAGGAACGCCAACGGATAACCATCCGTTTAATGAAATAGAAACAGCCCACATGAAATTGGCACGTAAATTGTAATCATGATTGTCTTCGTCAATAACTTCAGGACCGATTTCGATAAAGGTTTTAAGTAGACCTTCCGAAAATTGATCTTGAACCATTCCGCCAACTGGGTAAGTTAGATAGTTCTCGATGACGTGCGTATATGCGTCACTTACCCCGTTTGCTAGCTGCTTCGACGGTAAAGTATAGGTCAATTCCGGTTCTAAAATGGAAAACTGAGGATACACATGCGGACTAAAGAAACTAATTTTTGCTTGTTCTTCGACGAATGTGATAACAGATGTGCCGTTCATTTCAGAAGAAGTGGCCGGGAGAGTTAAAATCGTTCCAAACGGTAGAGCACTGTTTACGCGAACCCCTTGACCGATTCCAGCACTGAAAATATCTTTCGGGTCACCGTCAGATGCTGCAGCTGCGGCGATAAATTTCGTACCATCAATAACTGATCCGCCACCGACTGCGAGAATAAAGTCGTATCCTTCTTGTTTAATTAAATCAACAGCTTGCACACAAGTTTCGAAAGTAGGGTTGGCTTCAATCCCTCCGAACTCACCAAACTCGTAGTCCGATAAAGCTTTCTTCACACGGTTTAATGTACCGAATCGCTTCACGCTTCCACCACCATATGTAATTAAAACTTTACTGTCAGCTGGGATTAGTGTTGGCAATTCCTTGATGCGGTCCTTACCAAATACAATCGTCACTGGGTTGTGCAATTTAAAATTACTGATTTGATTTTGCATTTTGTTACCCCTTTCATTATTCATTCTTTTTCATTGTAGCATATGGCCTATCAAAATTAGAAGCAGAAACGATACGGTAAACTCTTTTGAAATTCATTTCATAAGAAATAGTCCTTGACATTATGTGTTTACGAGTGTAAACTAATCTTGTAGTTGGATTACAGATGTAAACGATATATAAATAATAAAAGAATTCTTTAGGAGGTTTTCACATGATGATTCCTACTCAAATTTCAATCAGTGAAGCAGAATGGGAAATTATGCGCGTCGTATGGGCGAATGGAACCGTAACGAGCCGAGAAGTGATCGACACGCTTGAAAATAAAATGAATTGGAAACAGTCAACGATTAAAACATTAATCGGAAGACTTGTTGAAAAAGAAGCATTAAAAACAACAAAAGATGGACGTAAATTTATTTACTCCGCTAATATCAGTGAAGATGATACGGTTAGAAGTTTCTCGGAAGATATTCTCGCACGCGTGTGTAAGAAACAAAATGGAAAAGTGATTCAACAATTAGTTGAAGAGGCAGCACTTAGCCAAACGGATATCGAAGGGTTAATGAATCAGTTGCAAGACAAGTTAACAAATGCGCCAGTTGAAGTACCTTGTGAATGTGCAGTCGGTCAATGCGATTGCCACGTAGCATAAAGAATCTGAGATAAAGGAGAGTAAAAAATGTCGATAAAATCATTTAGCGTAGAGGGTATGACGTGTGCGTCATGTGCTCAAACAGTCGAAAAAACAGCACAAAAGTTACCAGGTGTTGAATCGGCGGCTGTTAACCTTGCGACTGAGAAATTAAGTTTAAATTATGAGGAGGCTGTATTATGTGATGGAGGTATTGCAAAAGCG
>CAMYQS010000132.1 GCA_947296835.1 uncultured Atopostipes sp. | reverse complement strand
CGGATGCCAAACAAACCGGGATGCTTACGCATGCTGGCAATATCCTTATCCTTTGTATACAGTTGAAAAACAGGTAAGGGTGCGCTCTTTGTTTGTTTCACACTCATGATTAAATCACCATTTAGTTCATAGATAGATGTAACATCATTTTTTCTGCCCCAACGGCCTTCAATGACATAAATAATCTGCCCACGGTCATCTCGTACGGTCATACGCTGATTATTGCTAGAACTTTCCTTAATAAACAGCTGAATCATTCTGTATCCTCCTCCACAAGCTGATTGCATATACAGTATAACACGGATGAAATTTCAGGTTAAGAAATAACAACAAACACTTACTTAGACGGTTTATTTAACGGGTGATCACAAAAGTATTTCAATTTAGACAATGCAACCTACATTATTTGCACAAATAAAAAAACTCGCTACGATGAGCGAGTTTTTGGTCGTTCTTATTGGTCATCCGCGATGACTTTTGTGAGTTCGGTTAATGCGTCTACAATATGATCTAACTTCATTTCCATACGGTTCAACAAAAACATTGAAATGAAAATCGGAAAGCCGACATTTGCGATAATTTCTGTAAAACCGTTGAGTAAATCTAAGTTCACTTCCATCTAGAGACACTCCTTCCATTCTCACCCACAATAGAATAACGAAAGAAAGGCGTGTGATTGTTACCTTGTAAGCTTAAGCGAAACGTAGACTCTTACCATCTAACACACGGTGGATAATTTGTGCAACAGCATCTTCTTCGTGGCTTGGCGCCAAGTAAGTTGCCGCTTCTTTTGCTTGATCATGTGCATTGGATACTGCATAACTGTGCTCTGACCACTGTAGCATGGTAACGTCGTTGATGTTGTCACCAATCGTAATCACTTCGCTTGGTTTATAACCGCGCATAGCTGCATATTCAGAAACAGCTTGCCCTTTGTTTGCTTTCTTATTGTTAATTTCGATGTTTTTCGAACTTGCTGAAGTTACAATCAGGTTCGTTAAGGTTGATTCGATATCTGCTTTAATTTGACCTAAAACAGCAACGTCATCAACGGTGTTAAAGATCGCTTTCAGTACTTTAATTTTTGGGTTTTGGTATAAGAAACGGTAGTCATCAACGGTTTGGATGTTAAAATCATGAAGACGGTTTGTCACCATTTCAGTTACTTCTTCATCGGATAACGAACGGTTAATTGACTGGAATACTGCCTTGAAAGACTTAAGGTATTCTTCCATAGAGTGGCTTGAGTAAATCGCGTCTTCTGTATAGAATTCGTTATGGATACCGTACTTGTCCATAATGTCGATTAAAGCCTTGGTTTCATCATTGTCAATTGCACGTGTAAATTGGAGTTCCTCATTGGCATCAAACATGCGGGCACCATTCAGTTCAATAAATGGACAAGTGATACCTTTTTCTTTTACCATGCCGTAGCCTGACTTCACCGTTCTCCCTGTAGCGACTGCGAATTCAAGGCCTGCTTCTTGGGCACGATAAATCGCCTCAGTTGCGCGATCCGAAATATCCATCGTTCCATTTAATAATGTTCCGTCCATATCTGTTACAATAAGTTTAATAGACAAAATTATTTCTCCTCCTTATTTCATTCCATAACATTCTATCAAATCATAGGGGAAATAACAGTAGTTTACATGTTTTGTTTTCGTAAACCTTTGTAAAATGAGAAAATAACGAAAGAGAGTGCGTGATAACATGACCATTCCAGTAACAAATCAATGGCAACCCATATTAAAAGAAGCAACAAACACAGAATCGTATCAACAATTAAGAGAATATCTAAAAGAAGAATATAAAGTTCAAGACATCTTTCCTGAAATGAAGAACATATGGACAGCTTTTCAATGGACAGATTACGCGGATGTTAAAGTTGTCATCCTTGGACAAGATCCATACCATGGACCAGGACAAGCGCATGGACTCAGTTTCTCTGTTCAGCCAGGCATTGCCATCCCGCCATCATTGAGAAATATGTATAAAGAGTTGGAGTCAGACTTAGGTATCCCACCCGTGAAACACGGCTACTTAGAGAGCTGGGCAAAAAAGGGTGTCTTCTTATTAAATAACGTTTTGACTGTTCGTAGTGGACAAGCACACTCACATCGCGGAAAAGGTTGGGAGCAAGTAACCGACTTTGCGATTTCGTCATTAAATAGAAGAAACGAACCGATTGTCTTTATTTTATGGGGAGCAGCTGCACAGAAAAAGCGTGCATTAATTGATGAAGAGAAACATTTCATCCTAACAGCACCTCATCCAAGTCCGTTATCTTCGTATCGTGGATTCTTTGGCTCTAAGCCATTTTCGCAAACAAATGCTTTGCTAGAAGCCTCGGGTCAAGAACCAATAAATTGGCAATTGCCAGCGGATGCCTAAAAATAAGCAAAGAACGGTTTGACAAGAGGCTTCAATTGGTGGTAAAGTGTCAGAAGGTAAAATTAAAAAAAGAAAAGAGGAGAGCATAAATGAAACGAAATAAATCAGCTTTAGCATGCACGATTTGTGGCTCTCGTAATTATTCACTCGACATGGGTACTAAAGTACGTACTGAACGCTTAGAAGTTAAAAAATTCTGTAAGCATTGCAGTAAACACACGTTACATAAAGAAACGAAATAATTGAGGCTCGAATCGAAAGGAGATTAGTAACACACATGGGAAATTTTATTAAAGAAGTTCGTCATGAAATGCGAGAAACAACTTGGCCAACGGGGAAAGAAATGCGTAAATATACAGCATCTGTTTTTACAGTCATTATTTTATTTGCAATCTTTTTCTTTGCAACAGAATCCGTTATCGTATGGTTACTTTCTCTCATTTAATTGCGTATATCTCTAGCTAAGCGCTAGGAATCGTGATATAATACATTTCAGTTGGAAGCCTTCTAGACCTTGACGTCAATGAAGGTTTTTTAATTTGAAAAAAACAGTTGATTAATTGAACTCGAATATAAAAAAAGTAGATAAATAGAAAAAGAAAGAGGTAGGGGTGAATATGGGAACTTTAGATCGTATGAAACAAGAAAAACACTGGTATGTATTGCATACTTACTCTGGTTATGAAATGAAAGTTCAGCAGAACCTTCAGTCTCGTATGACAAGTATGGGGATGGAAGATAACATCTTTGAAATTTTAGTCCCTGAGCAAGATGTTTACGAAGAAAAAAATGGTGAAATGGTTGCTAAAAAGAAAAAAGCCTTCCCAGGTTACGTTCTTTTAGAAATGATCATGTCAGACGAAGCTTGGTATGTTGTAAGAAACACACCGGGAGTAACTGGGTTCGTTGGATCACATGGTGCAGGAAGTAAGCCATCTCCACTATTACCTGAAGAAGTAGATGCCATGTTACGTAGTATCGGTGTTAATCCTCGTAAAGTGGATATTAACTTAGAGCTTGGTCAACGTATTGAAATCATTGGCGGAGCTTTCCAAGGTATGGAAGGTGTCGTTACGGAGATCGATGAAGACAAAGCTAAAGTGACTGTTTTAGTCGAGATGTTTGGACGAGAAACAGACACAGAATTAAATTACAACCAAGTGAAAGAAATCGATGAAGGATTCACGCTTTAATTTCACAATAAAAATAAATGATTAAAAAAGGAAAAAACGCGAAAAAAGACTTGCATTCCAACGAATGGAGTGCTAGAATGTCTCGGTACGTTTATGGGCACCGCGCCCTTAAACTACTTTTACAAGTGGGAGGGGAAATCAAGAACCCCATTTTACCACTCGCGGACAAAACAAGGAGGTATGTCTCGTGGCAAAAAAAGTTATAGACGTTGTTAAATTACAAATCCCTGGAGGCGCAGCAACACCAGCTCCACCGGTAGGTCCAGCTTTAGGACAAGCAGGAATTAACATTTCAGGTTTTACGAAAGAGTTTAACGCTCGTACAGAAGAAAACCGTGGAACACTAATTCCAGTTGTTATTACAGTATATGAAGACCGTTCATTTACTTTTGTAACTAAAACTCCACCAGCTTCAATCTTATTGAAACAAGCTGCAGGAATTGACTTAGGTTCAGGTGAGCCGAACGTTAAAAAAGTAGGAACTGTTACAACTGATCAAGTGAAAGAAATTGCTGAAACAAAACTTGAAGACTTAAACGCAGCTAGCGTAGAAGCAGCTATGCGTATTGTCGAAGGTACTGCTCGAAGCATGGGAATCACAGTAGAAGGATAATTCGAATCCAAGATTCGAAATTTTAGTGAGATGTCTCGTGCTAAATCACATGAAATTGATTATTTTTGTGTGAATAAAGTGGGAGGTCAATCCGTTAATACCACATAAGGAGGATTTAATCGTGTCAAAAAAGAGAAGTAAAAAATATTTAGCAGCTTTAGAACAAGTAGACCGTGAGAAAGAGTACGGCGTTCGTGAAGCGATTAGTTTAGTAAAAGAAATTGACTATGCAAACTTTGATGCAAGTATTGAAGTATCTTACCGTTTAGGAGTAAACCCTAAGCATGCGGATCAACAATTACGTGGAGCATTATCTTTACCAAATGGTACAGGTAACACTAAACGTGTTGTAGTATTTGCAAAAGACGCTAACGCTGAAGCAGCTCGTGAAGCTGGAGCAGATTACGTTGGAGATTCTGATTTAGCTGAGAAAATCGAAGGTGGCTGGTTAGATTTTGACGTAGTCGTTGCATCGCCAGATATGATGGCAGAGGTTGGTAAACTTGGACGTGTCTTAGGACCTAAAGGTTTAATGCCTAACCCTAAAACTGGAACAGTTACACCTAACGTAGGTAAAGCTGTTACAGATATCAAAGCTGGTCAAGTGGCTTACCGTATTGATAACCAAGCAAA
>CAMYQS010000131.1 GCA_947296835.1 uncultured Atopostipes sp. | reverse complement strand
GAATAGTAGATAAGGCGTTTTTATTTTGCTTATTCTTAGATTGGCTATCAGCACTACTTAACATGTGCTACTCTATTACATAACAAAAGAGACGCTCATTCCATTCACACGATTTGAGCGTCTCTTCTATATTAGTATCATTAATCTTTACTCTGAATCGCGGCAACAATTCCTTTATCAAATGAGAAACTTGCTTCATTCGATATAAACTCATTGCTGATTAAAGCAATCGGTCGTTTATAGGATTCCTCTGTTAATTCATACTTCAATTCATTCAGTGTTAAGTTCTCTACTTCGGTTAACAAGATATAGGATAAATAATCCATATGATCGATTTTCTCTATTCGATGCTCTCCAGGTAAGTAATAAGAAATATTATTCTTATCTGAAATGAGATGCAATCGCGGTATGATTTGCTCAAATCGTTCTTGTAAGGCAATTAATAAAATGCTGTACAAATGATCGACTCGTCCCCCATACCAATTGTAGAAGTATATTTCAGCATCGGGATGATGCTTTAGCACGTATAGTATAGCTAACTCCGTATCTGTATCGTCTTTGTCAGAAGGGAAATCTAATTTCTGTTTCACATTTGTTTGGATAAATTCTTTTTCATCCGCTGAAATGGAATCAAAATCACCTAGCGCGATATCTACTTGAATCTCTTCCTCTAGGGCTAATAGCGCTCCACGGTCTACTCCGATGACAATACCGTCCTCTTTTATGAGTGGCTTGATAGCCTCGAATTTTGGAGCACCTAACACAATGTGAACAACATCCATTTAATTCACCAGTTTTTTAAGTTTAGTGATTTGGTCAGCTGGAGATGGTGCACCAAAGATATTCGATCCTGCTACAAAAACATCTGCTCCTGCGTCATGACACAATTGAATCGTCTCTTCGTTAATACCACCATCTACTTCAATTAAGAATTGTAAATCATGGTCACTACGATATTGATCTAATTCTTTAATCTTTGTTAACATTTCAGGTATAAATGCTTGTCCACCGAAACCTGGGTTCACTGTCATCACAAGTACCATATCGATTATTGATAGTACCGGCTCAATAAATGAAACTGGCGTTCCTGGGTTGATGACAACACCCGGCGAAACATTTTGTGATCGAATGTGTTGCATAACTTGGTGAATATTTTTTGTTGCTTCCGCATGAACGGTAATCGCCGTTGCTCCTGCTTCGATAAAACCGTTAATCATTTTTTCTGGTTCTTCAACCATTAAATGAACATCTAACGGTAAGTCAGTTACTGCCTTCGCTGCAGCAACTACATTCGGTCCAAACGTTAAATTTGGAACAAAGTGTCCATCCATAACGTCTACGTGAATCCAGTCTGCTCCACCTTCATCAAGCATTTTAATATCTTCAGCTAACGTACCAATATCCGCACTTAAAATTGACGGTGCAATCTTCCCCATAAAACAACACTACTTTCTATTATTTTCTAATCTTTAATATTTCGGTTTACGTTCTTGTAATTCTTTGAGTATTTGTAAATAATTCTTATATCGAAATTCCGCAATTTTTTCTTCATCGACTGCTTTTTTAATGGCACAATTTGGCTCATTTTGATGCAAGCAGCCTCTGAAACGACAATCATCTTTTCGTGCCCACATTTCAGGGAAACAAGATGATAGCTCTTCGACTTCGATATCTTCAAACTTCAGCGCACTAAAACCTGGTGTGTCTGCAAAAAGACCACCTAGTAAAGGTAATAACTCCACGTGACGGGTCGTGTGACGACCGCGGCCTAATGACTTAGACGTTTCACCCGTTTTTAAATCAAACGCTGGATTTAAATAGTTCAGTAACGTTGACTTACCTGCACCTGATTGTCCGATGAAAACAACTAGCTTATCTTCAAAGTAATCTTCAAATGTATGAACAATCTCAGCTTTCAAGTCATCGACTTTATCGACATCAATTGTAATAAAAGGATAACCAATCTCTTCATAGATTCCTTTATACTTCTCAATTTCTTGAGCTGTCTCTTCATCCGCTATATCCAATTTTGAAATGTAAATAATTGGTGCAATATTTCGATACTCTAACATAACTAAAAACCGGTCTAATAACTGCGTAGAAAATACAGGATCAATCACTGATGCGATAATAACGCCTGTATCCACATTCGCAATGGGCGGCCGGACTAATTCGTTCTTACGCGGTTTAATCTCTAAAAGGGTCCCTTCTTCTAGGTTACCACTTTTAAAGCCGACGTAATCTCCAACCAGCGGCGTGACACCATCCAAACGGAAGACACCACGTCCTCTAGTCTGATAAACCTCTTTATCCGTACCGTCCGTTATATAATAAAATCCACTAAGCGCTTTTGTAATTTGTCCTTCTTGCAAAAACACACCCCTCTCTTCAATCTATGGTCTAACGACTTCTGTTATAACTGTTTCACCATCAATGTCAATTCTATAGGTCGCTGTTTTACCTTCTTCTACAGTAAACTTCAGCGTGTAGCCCATACTATGAAGCATCCTAAACGTATGAACTGGCTCACCATCTAATTCATGATTATAATCACCAATAAAAATCTCAACACCATTAGTTTGTGCTGGCGGTGGTGTCGGAGTTTCAGTGCCTTCATCTCCCTCTTCACCTTCGACAGGCTCTTCTACTGTCCGCTCTTGGAAAGGAATTGTAATATCCTCAGTAAAATCGATTAGTTCAATTTCTTCTGGACCTGTTGAGAAAACAACTGAAATTGTATCGCCGGCATAAACAGTTTCACCCGCTTCAGGACTTTGTGAAATGAGGAGCCCAGCTGGAATTTCTTCAGACGATTCTTCTGCTACTTCTAATTTTAAGCCATTTAAATCAGCGATAGCTTTAACGCCAGGATGCGTATAGCCTTCAAAGTCAATTAGTTCGATTGGTTTTTGACCATCACTCACTATAAAGTTAATCGTTGTTTCACTAATTTTTACTTCTTCATCTGGGTCAATATCTTGCTCAATAATTAAACCAGCAGGTACAGTGTCATCATATGTTGTTTCACTCTCGACTGTAAAACCTAGCTCCGTTAATTTGGCACGAACTTCTTCATAATTTTCACCTGTATAATCTTCAAGCGTATAAGGTTCTTCACCTAAACTCACGTATAAGTCGACTTCGGAACCTTCACGAACTGTGCCACCTACTCCTGGTGATGTTTGATAGACCATCCCCGCTTCTACATCTTCATTTGGTCGCTCGAGTGTTTCACCAAGGACTAGGTCATTTTCGACTAAAAGTTCTACGGCTTCATCAAATGTTAAACCAACTAACTCTTCAGGGATTTCAACCTCTTGAGGGCGACCTAATAACCAGAAGATAAAGATTGCTAGTAGAATAACAGGGAAGATTAATAACCACCAATGACGTTTTTTCTTCTCTTCTTCCTTCTTTGGTGTAGGTGTTAACGGCTGGTCTGAAATAACTGCAGTCGCCATATCATCTACATTATCTTTTTCAACTGCTATTAATGGTTCTTTCATAACTAATGTATCTTCTTCATTAACATCCGCAGGAATAAAGATCGGTTCGTCTCTTCTATTTGGATCTAAAGATGTTTCTAAATCTGCTTGCATCTCACTCACACTGCCATAGCGATTCTTAGGCTCTTTAGCTGTCGCTTTTAACACAATGTTCTCTAAAGGTTGAGGAATACGGGAATCGAATTCACGTAATGAAGGAATAGGCGCCTGGAAATGTTTCAAAGCTACTGAAACAGCTGACTCTCCTTCAAACGGAACAACTCCTGTAAGCATTTCATATAAGACAATTCCTAGAGAATAAATATCCGATTGCTTCGTCACTAAATTTCCACGAGCTTGTTCGGGTGAAATGTACTGAACCGATCCTAAAATCGAATTCGTTTGTGTGATTGAGTTTTGCGATAAAGCTACCGCAATACCAAAGTCGGTAATTTTTACCGTACCTTCATTATCAATCAAAATGTTATGTGGTTTAATATCGCGGTGGATAATGCCATTCGCATGAGCATAAGAAATTCCACTTAATATTTGTGACATAATTTTAATCACTTTACTGTAAGGGATTGGGTGATTTTCTTGAATGTACTTCTTTAAATCCGTTCCAGCCACATGTTCCATCACAATATAAGGACGGGCACCTTCGCCAACATCATAAATATTTACAATATTAGGATGATTCAATTCTGTTGTCGAAAGAGCTTCACGTTGAAAACGACGTAAATTATCTTTCTCTTCATCTTCTTGAAAATTCAAAGACATCATTTTTACAGCAACTTCACGCTCTAAAATAAGGTCTTCTGCTAAATAAACATTCGCCATACCACCTGAACCGATTTTTTTAATAATTTTATAACGACCACTAATGCGTTCACCGATATCCATTCTATTCACCCGCCCCATCTAACACTTCAGATTGGACGTCGATTAAGTTAACCGTCACGTTATCTGAAGCTTCATTTATAATTGCTAAGCTGACTAAATCTTCTGCTTTTTGATCTAAATCCTGATCTAAATTGAGTACATCAATCATTTGTTCTTCACTTAATGTATTCGATAAACCATCTGAATTTAATAATATTAAATCGACCGAATCTTTTGATACTTTGAAAAAATCAATATCTAATTGGCCTTCAACACCTAATGAACGAGTTAGCGCATTTCGATTCACATGGTTTTTAGCTTCCAAATCCGTTAATTCGCCTCTTCTTTGTAACTCTGAAACGAAAGAATGATCTTCTGTAATTAATTGTAATTCGTTCTCTTGATAAGTGTATGCACGACTATCCCCGATATTCGCAAACAACACTTGTCGCTCTAATACAACACCAGCGACTAACGTAGTCCCCATACC
>CAMYQS010000130.1 GCA_947296835.1 uncultured Atopostipes sp. | reverse complement strand
AAGTAGCAACAATGGCTTTCATGATTGGATTTGCAATTATGATGACTTTAGATGTTGCTTTAGGTTAAGTGAACTACTCGGCACTAGAGTACCGAGTTTTCTTTCGTCGCTCCTTTTCATAAAATTATAAAGGTTCACTCAACTACAAATTGATGTAGAGGGTGACCCTTTTTTTATGGGAAAATAGTTAAAGAAAAGCCTACCCAAAACTGGGGTAGGCTTTAAAGTTATTATATATTACATTTCATCAGGTGCTTCTACACCTAATAAACGTAAATCTTCTTCTAACATTAATGCTACTGCGTATACCAATGCTAGGCGACTCTCTTTTTCAGGACCTTCATCTAAAACACGTACGTTTGCATAGAAACGGTTGAAGGCTTGTGCCATACTTAATGCGTGTTTTGCGATAATTGATGGTTCGAATTCACGGTAAGCACGATCTAGAACACTGCTAAATGATTGAATTAATTTAACCACTGACCAGCTGTATGAATCTGTTAAAGAATATTCTTTTTCGCCGTCGAAGTAAGAAGGGTCAATTTCAGCTTTCTTTAAAATACTTAGTGCACGCGCACGAGTATACTGAACGTAAGGGCCTGTTTCACCCTCAAATTGAACGATTTCATCTAAGTTAAAGTTGAAGTTATTACGGCGATCGTGTTGTAAGTCGTGGAAGACTACAGCTCCGACACCAACTTGTTCTGCAACTTCTTCTTTGTTTGCTAAACTCGGATTCTTTTCGTTAATTTGGTTTGAAGCGCGTAATACAGCTTCATCAAGAACTTCTTCTAATAGAACAACTTTACCTCTACGTGTTGACATTTTTTCACCGTCAATTGAGATTAAACCAAAGCTAATGTGGTGAATATCTTCTTCCCATTCATAACCCATTTTATTTAAAACAGCTTTTAATTGAGTGAAGTGGTAAATTTGATCTTGTCCAACGACGTATAATGATTGTTCGAATTCGTAATTACGTTTTCTGAAGAGTGCAGCTGCTAAGTCACGAGTGATGTATAGTGTTGCACCATCTTGTTTCTTGATTAAAGCAGGCTGTAAATCAAACTCGTCTAAACGAACTACTTGAGCACCTTGGTCTTCTACAAGCAACTCTTTTTCTTCTAGCAAGTCTACAATTTCTTCCATTTTATCGTTGTAGAATGATTCACCATTATGTGAGTCGAACGTTACACCTAAACGATCATAAACTTTGTTGAATTCGTTTAATGACTCATCACGGAACCAGCGCCATAGTTCAGTGGCTTCTTGGTCGCCATCTTCAAGTTTTTTGAACCACTCACGCCCCACATCTTCTAATTCAGGTTGTGTTTCTAACACTTCGTGGAAGTGAATATATAATTCGTTTAATTCCTTAATCGGATTTGCGCGAACTTTTTCTTCTTCTCCCCACAATTTGTATGCCGTAATTAAACGACCAAATTGTGTTCCCCAGTCACCTAAATGGTTAATTCGAACCGGTTCAAAACCTAATTTTGAAACGATATTCGAAAGTGCGTTACCAATAACTGTTGAACGTAAGTGTCCCATAGACATCGGTTTAGCAATGTTTGGTGATGACATATCGATTGGGATATTTTTACCTTCCCCAACATTTGAGTTTCCATAAGTGCTTGGACTTGAAATGATGTCGTTTAATACTTGCGTACTTACGATGTTTTTATTTAAATAGAAGTTTAAATATGGTCCAACCACATTTACTTTCTCAACAACATCTGATGAAAAGTTTTCTGCAATATCGTTTGCGATTTCAGCAGGGTTTTTACGGAATGCTTTAGCTAGGCGGAAAGTAGGGAATGCTAAGTCTCCGTGGTCGTCGTTTTTAGGATTTTCTAATAATTGATATATATCTTCGAGTGATAAATGTTCACTCAATTGAGCGGATAAATCTTCAGTAATAATTTTTTTATAATCCAACTCAAAACCTCCTCGTTAATTTACGGTGAATAGTTATGTAAAAGTACATAAATTCGCTATGATATTATAACAAATTCAATGTATTTGGGCAAACTGATATTAATATTATTTCAAAAATAGAAGGCAAGGGAGCTGATAGGCTCACAATGCCTTCTTAAATCTATATTTTCGTTTATTACCAAACCCAGTAGTTACCATCTTGTTCTAAAAGATCAAAGGCTTCTTTAGGTCCGTTTGTATTAACAGGGTAAAGCAATAAGTTGCTTGAATCTGCATCCCAAGCTTCTCGAATCGCATCAATATACTTCCAAGAGTAGGCTACTTCTTCCCAATAGACGAAGCTTGCTTTGTTTCCTTGTAGTGCATTTAAAAGTAATTTTTCATAATCGTCAGGTGTTTGTTCGTTCATTTTATAATCAAGTGAAGTAGGGACGATGTCAAAGTTATGACCGACTACTTTGTTATTGATTTGTAATGAAATACCTTGGTTTGAACCGACGTGGAGTGTTAAAATGTTTTCAGATAATTCGTCTGCCTCATAAAGATTCGACGGTTCATTTTTAAATACGATGTCAATACGTGTTTCTTTATCTTTCATACGTTTACCTGAACGAATGTATATCGGGACGCCTTCCCAATTTTTATCTAGACTCTCGACTTTACCTGCTACAAATGTTTCAGTTGTTGAGTCTGCTTCAATATTTGGTTCAGAACGGTAGTCTAATACTGAAGGTTCTTCCTCAGACGTCGTGTATTGACCGCGAATAAATTTATCATCGATATTTTCAGGTGTAATCAACTGTAGATTCTTCAATGCTTTAACTTTTTCCACAGCGATATCATCTGATTGACTGGATGCCGGCTCGTCCATAAATAAGAAACTGACGATTTGTAAGACGTGATTTTGAATCATGTCTCGTAAAGCACCACTTGTATCATAATAGCCACCACGTTCTTCAACACCAATATCTTCAGCAAGTGTCACTTGCATGTTTGAAATGAAATCTTTATTCCATAAGTGTTTGAAAGTAGGATTCGCAAATTTTAGAGAAAGTAATGATTGAATCATGTCTTTTCCTAAGTAGTGGTCAATGCGATAAATTTGTTCTTCGTCAAACGACTGTAAGATATCATTATTTAGATCGTTTGAATCATTGAAATTTGTTCCAAATGGTTTTTCAATAATTAGACGGTTAAAGCCATTTTCATTTACTAGATTTTCTCCGCGCAAGTGAGCAGCGATCGTACCAAAGAGGTTAGGAGACATGGATAGATAGAAAATACGGTTACCGTTGATTTGGTATTCCTCATCTAACTGGTCAGCTAATTTTTTCAACGTATGATAGTTATCCGTATCGTTCACGTTGTGTGATTGATAACGGAAATGACCAGCAAAAGCTTTTGCCTCTTGTTCAGATGTTTTTATACTATCGATCGAATCCAAAATGATGTTTTGATAATATTCATCGGTCCATTCTCTACGCGCAGTACCAATAACTGCAAAGTTTTCATTTAAATAATTATTTTTATATAATTTATATAGAGCGGGGTATAGTTTGCGGTACGCAAGGTCACCCGTACCACCAAAAATAATAAATAGTGCTTTTTGATTTTGAGACATAATATGCTATCTCCTCTTTCTATAGACATGGCTACATTTTACGTTGTATTTGTCTGTGAATCAACCGATAGTTCATGATATCGATTTCATGAATATTTTTGTAGCGATCGTTGCCGGTCTTTGGTAGAATAGGTAGCGTAATCCAGATAGGAGAGAAATACCCAATGAATAAAACATTTAAAGATTTTGATTTACAGCCGTATTTAGTTGAAGCTGTTGAGGCTTTAGGTTTCAATGAACCGACTGAAATTCAAAAAGAAGTTATTACAAATATCGGAGCTGGCCGCGATATTATCGGTCAGTCAAAGACAGGTTCTGGAAAAACTCACGCATTCTTATTGCCTTTGTTTAATCAATTAGTAGAAGGTGCAAACCAAGTTCAAGTTGTTATTACGGCTCCAAGTCGTGAATTAGCTGAACAAATTTATCAAGGAGCTGTTCAATTAAGCGAACACGCATCTTGGGACATTCAAGTTGCTCGCTACATTGGTGGAACAGACAAGAACAAACAAGTTGAAAGTTTGAACCATTCGCAGCCAGATGTTGTTATTGGTACACCAGGTCGAATTTTAGATTTAGTTAAATTGAACGCATTAAAAACACACACGGCTTTTGCCATGGTTGTCGATGAAGCAGATATGACATTAGATTTAGGGTTTATTGAAGAAGTAGACTATGTAGCTGGTACGTTACCAAATGAAAGTCAATTTTTAGTATTCTCGGCAACGATTCCTCAAAAGTTACAACCATTCTTACAAAAATATATGAATGGCCCAATCATGATTGAAATCGAAAACAAAGAAGTTATTTCAGATTTAGTATCAAACTGGTTAATATCAACCAAGAGTAAGGATCGTTTCGATGTTATCTATGAATTACTAACGATGGGTAATCCATATTTAGTTCTGATCTTTGCAAACACGAAAGAAAAAGTAGAAGAGTTAACGAAAAAACTTGCTGGTAAAGGCTTAAATGTAGGTTCAATTCATGGTGGAATGGATGCGCGTGAACGTAAAAGAGAAATGCGTAACATTCGAAACTTAGAATACCAATACATTGTTGCGACAGACTTAGCAGCACGTGGTATTGATATTGAAGGTGTATCTCACGTTATTAACGCTGAAATCCCTCAAGATCTTTCATACTTTGTTCACCGAGTAGGCCGTACAGGTCGAAACAACTTACCTGGAATCGCGATTACATTATACTCACCAGGTGAAGAAGATGATATTCAGACAATTGAAGATACAGGTGTGAAGTTCTTATCTAAAACCATTAAAAATGGTGAAGTTGTCAAAGCACCAAATCGTCGTATACAACGTAGA
>CAMYQS010000129.1 GCA_947296835.1 uncultured Atopostipes sp. | reverse complement strand
AGAACACAAAGGTGGAATGTAATATGAACTGGAAAAAAGGTATTGCTGTGTTAAGTGTCTTAATAATGTTAGGACCTGGTTTATTAGGTGTACAGGAAATATCTGCTGACAAAAAAGATTTAGACTTTGAATAAGAAATTGAAACAGGTATCCAAAATAGTTAAAGTACTTAACGCTATTTAACAATTTCCATTTCATAAGGAACTTCTGCCATCTTTAAGAATAGCGAGATTTGGCGTTCAGCTTGTCCGATGAATCCTTCCCTTTCCTCATCTGATACTTTTGGAGAAAGGTGTACTTCATATCCCAAGTTTTCTGCTGCTTCGTCATCTAATTTATTCATAACTATTTCTTTACCCGTTTGCAGTCCATTAACTAATGAAATGAAATTCAATACGGCAATTTGGATCGTCTTCTTCTCGCTTGATGAAATATCTGTTGCATCTTTTTTTAACATAATATTCAGGTTCATTTATTCCCTCTTTTTCAATTTTATTCTGATACACATTCATTATATGCATAATGAATAAAAAACGAAAGTTCCATGTGCATTTTCTAACCTTTTACAAGTCTCGCAGATAAATAAAGGCTTCTATATGATGATTAAGGAATTTATTAGTATACTGATTTAATGGAAATCAATTCCAAACCAATATTCATATTTTTCTCTGAGGAGGTATACTATTATGGGAATAAATCAAAATAATGATGTCGATGATGAAAAGGAACTATTACAAAGTAAAGGACGCTTCTATATTGGTGTTTTCGTTTTACTTATTCTGATCACGATTATACTTGTCATAGGATTTTTAGTACTATCTTCTTATATTGTTCCAAACTCTTAATAAAAATTAAATTGAAGGAGTGTTTATTCTGTTATCAACCCAACCATTAATTGCAATTATTTTAAGCGTCATATACATTGCCATAATATACGTTCTTGTCAGAAAGGAACAAAAGATAGTTACATATAGTCTGACAGCAATCCTATCTTTTCTACAAATCGGTTTTCTTTATCTTTGGTTCAATCAAGTAGATGTTCTGGAAGCAGGGTCCACTATAGGATTCGACTTGTTCAATGACTTCTTTGCTTTTGTGAATACAGCCTATTTTATATTAGCGATACCTTTCTTACTTATCCTGGCTTGGTATGGCGTTAAAACAATTATGAAACAAAACCAAAGCATCTGGTTGAAAAGAATCTTCTCAGTCGTATACCTAGCTGCACTAGTAGGAGTTCTGATATTAGGACGACTTCTCTTTGTTATATTGTATTATGGATTTGCTCCGTAAATTAATCACCGATAAATTTATAAACGAGCTGCTATGTTTTTCGCATAGTAGCTCGTTTCCAATTTTATCTTCTTAAAAATTCCAATGGTTCATCCGCTCTTCTGGTTTTGGAATGATGTAGTCATCTTCCGGTTGATAAACTTTCCCCTCTTCTGAAGCTGGTATCACAATTTCACGGAACATGACATGCTCTGGATTCACAAAACCAATCTCTTTAAACGCTTCATCTTTTAGAGTAAAGAAACTTCCGATAAACTGAGTTTCATCAGCTTCTTCGCTAAACCGAACAGCTTGTAGTCGTTTCGTAACCCGCCCATCGTCATGTTCGAAATAATGAAAGTAATCGCCTTGTCCTAAATAGACAACCGATTCAGCCGCTTCTTCCTCTTCATAGATATCTAATTCTCGTAACGATTCTAAATCATTAAACTGAGAATACGTAATTAACTCGGTGCGCCCATAGTAATTATAGCCGCTGAATCTCGGTGTGCGATCGCGTACAAGCGGATTAATATGCCTAGCTTGAACGATATAAGGTTGATAGTAAAGGTGTCCCGTATAACCGACAACCCCAATAACCATTACTGAAATGAATAACCCAATAACAATCTTTAACCGATTTTCTTTTTTAGCGCTTGTTGCGGCAATAACCAGGGCGATAAGAATGATGACTATAACAATACTTAGAATTGTAATTCCCGTCGCATAAAATCGTTCTGCATTTGTCCAAAATTCTACAGACATTGTTTCCCTCTTCTCTTTAACTATTATGACTAATTATTTGAATGGACTCTCGGCTGTAATCCACAATAAAAATAAATCAAGCGCGAAGAAAACAATCCATATAACGGCAATTTTTATATTAACTTGCTTATTGGTAAATATTCCACGGGCGATAATTAACAATCCAAAGAAGGCGGCCCATAAAACCACATTTATTTTTAATTCATTACGGTCCCGCCAACTTGTATGCTCAGGCCATTCTTTTTTATTTTTAAACCTATAACCTGTGGCTCCTTATTGGTAATACTGTGCTTGTGCATGCCATAAATCATGGTACTTTCCTGGTTGATCCACTAATTCCTCATGACTACCCCTTTGAACAATTTCACCTTCATCAAATACTAAAATCTCATCACAAAATCGGCAGCTGGATAAACGGTGTGAGATATAAAATGCGGTCTTGTCTTCAACAATCTCATCGAACTTCTGATAAATTTCAAACTCGGCGACTGGATCTAAAGCTGCGGTTGGTTCATCCAAAATCATCACCGGCGAATCCTTATACAGCGCTCGTGCCATTGCGACTTTTTGTGACTGCCCACCAGAAAACTGTACACCTGAGTTATCAAATTCTTTTCCTAAATGAGTATTTAGGCCTTTCGATAAGTTATTTATGAAATCATCTAAATCGACTTCTTTTAAATTGCTCATTGCTAATTCTGCATCATAATTTTGATTAACCGCAATATTTTGACCTAAATTTAAACCAAGTAATCGAAAATCTTGGAAAACAACCGAGAACAATTGAAAGTATTCTGTTAGTTTATATTTTTGAGCATCAATTTTATTAAGCAAAATCTCTCCGCTAGAAGGTTCATACAAACGCATCAACAACTTAATAAATGTCGTCTTTCCAGAACCATTCTCTCCAACAATTGCATATTTCTTCCCAACTTCAAAATCCATGTTAATATTCTTTAATACTTTCTCATCCGTATTAGGATAAGCAAAATTTAAATCTTTCACAGCTAATTCATATTCATTATCTAAACGTTTTTCAATCGGTAAAGTTCCAACTGACTTTTCTTCAGGTAAATCCATGAATTCGTAGAAATCAACAAGTGCTTGAGGTTGTGAAAGTATCATACTTACTTGCTGAATCAAATTCGGAAGATTTGTAAGTAGCTGACTCAATGCACTTGATAATTGAATAATATAACCAACTGGAAGAAAACCCATAAGGACACGAATACCTATCAAAGCATACGTTAAATAATTCAAGACTTGAGCCATTATTATGACGAGAGTTCTTTTAAAAGCACCGGCATAAATCATCTCACTTAACCAAGTTGAGATAAATTTAAAGGAGTCTGTTTGAGTTTGTTTTAATTGGTCTTCCAATTGATATAAACGAATTTCTTTTCCTGATTCTGTGTCATTTAAAATATTAATTTCATAATTAACTAAATTATTCGCTTGCTGAGATTCTGCACTCGTGCTGGTCATTACACTTTGAGCCTCTCGTGAAGCTGAAAGTTGTAGTACTAAAAGAAGCAATATGCCTAAACCAAAGAGCGCATAGATCCAAGGAGAATTTACCCAATCCCAAGCAGACCCAGTACTTGCCCCAGATGAACGCCATAGAGGAGTTAATAAAACTAATGAACCGATCGTTCGAATAAAATAATCGAAAATCAAAGGTATATGAAAATGCTGCACGCTCAAACTCGATTGAGCGTTTAAGCTTGCAATTCGAATATGATTCAATTTTTCATTGATTTTTGCGCTATCTGCATAATGGTATTGCATCCGCAGCATCTTCTTAAAGGGAAGATCTGTGATCATTCGATGGACTAATTTGGATTCTCGGTCAATATAAGGTTCTAGACAGCTCGTTGTCAATTGTAGGATACCGAAAAGAGCTAAATATTGAATAATCAATGAAACAATCTGATTATTTTGTTGTTCGCTGAGTGCTTGAACAATTCGAGTCATATAAATAAAACTTAGAAAGGTAATACTTGCCGAACTAAATTTTTGAATAAATACAAGTGTATAATATTTTTTCCCAATTGCCCATAAATCTTTTGTCGACCGCTTAAATAAATGTAAGTTATTCATCAAATCACCCCTCCTGTTTCAACTTCTGGTTCTTCTACATCTTCTTGATTTATATTTTCTCGGTAATAGTAAGCTTGCGCTTCATATAACCTATGGTAATCTCTCTTATTTTCTAATAACTCTTCGTGCGTTCCAACTTCCGTAACTTCACCCTGCTTGATATAAATAATTCGATCACAAAAACGTGTAGAAGATAAACGATGTGAAATAAATAGAGATAATTTATTCTCAGAAAACTCTAAGTAATCTTGATAAACTGCGTGTTCTGCTATAGGATCTAGTGCGGCAGTCGGCTCATCTAAAATTAAGACAGGTGCATCTTTATATAATGCTTGAGCTAACTTTAATTTTTGCATCTGTCCGCCCGACAATTGAACACTCTCTCGGTGTACTCTTCGAACAATTTTTGTTTCATCCCCTTGAGGTAATTTCTCTATAATTTTATCCACTCCACTATGTTCAAGAACCCTTTGATAATGTTCCCCATCATAAGGGATCCCTTGTAAAATCGTATCTCGAATTGAATAAGTTAACAGATGAATATCCTGAAAGATAGTTGAAAATAATTGATAATAATCATGAATATTAAAATTACTTTGAGAAATACCATTTATTAATATTTCACCTTCATCTGGTAATAAAAGTCCAGCAACCAGCTTTATTAATGTCGTCTTTCCAGCCCCATTTTCTCCAACAATTGCTACTGTATCTTATACAAAAATCCGAGCCCACGACACAAGAGGCAATAT
>CAMYQS010000128.1 GCA_947296835.1 uncultured Atopostipes sp. | reverse complement strand
ACCGGTGGTTTAGTCGCGACAGTATTTGTTGGGATTATTAATGGGTATAAAGAAAAAGAGTAGGAGATGACGATGAAAGCACAACAAAGAATTGTAAATATTATGAGTGAGCTCGTTAAAAATGCGCTAGAAGCGGATGCGACGGACATCGATATGAAGATTAAACGTTCGGAAGATCTGTTTGAAATTACGATTCAAGATGATGGCAAAGGTATGGACAAGAAAACCTTAAAAGAAGTCCAAGAGAAATTAAATCAACCGCATCAAGAAATCTATGATGAATATTATAGTGGATTAGCCGGCTTTAATCAGTCAGACTCTGGTTTGAATGTTGTTGGCTTTCAGGTAGATGAAGCTGAAATTGAAACCAATTCTGATGGTACGAAGATACGTATCAGACGGATGAATAACAATAAAGAGAAAAAATAATACGAGGTGAAAAGCCAGCAGAGATGTTGACTTTTAAAATTTTCAAATGAAATGAATGTCCTTTTAAAATATGATAAGATAAAGACGAATGAACAGGGAAAAGAGGATTAAGATGGTCACGTTAAACGATATTGCCAAAATGGCAAATGTTTCAAAAAGTACGGTTTCTCGCTATTTAAATAACGGATCAGTGAGTCAAAAAACAAAAGAAAAACTAGATAAAATTGTTCAAGAAACAGGTTATCAACCAAATGCTATGGCGCAAAGCTTGAAGGCTACGAAATCAAGTATGGTAGGCGTTATTATACCAAGATATGATTCACCATCAACAAACCAAGTGTTACAAGGTATTGATTCAGTCGCATATGAAAAAGACATTCAACTAATGATTACGAATGCGAATTTAGACCTTGAACGAACAAAGAAAAATATATCATTACTCCAGCGACAAAAAGTTGGTGCAATTATACTGTTTGCGACGGAGATTGATGACGAGTTAGCGAATCAGATTAAATCATCTAAGATGCCAATTCTATTAGTAGGGCAAAAACTAGAAAACAGCCCATCCTTTATTTATCAGGATTATGAAGCAGGTAAGATTATAGCGCAACATGCGATTGATAAGGGACACAGAAAGTTATTGTTTGTCGGAGTAACAGAAAGTGATTATGCGGTAGGCGTCTTACGTAAAAAAGGATTTTATGATGTGGCAGAGAGAAATGGTGCAAGCGTAGAATTCATTGAAACAGGATTCTCACGTTCATACAGTTATGAAAAAGCATTAGAGTTTTTACCAAAGACAGCTGCAACATATATTGCAGCTGCTACAGATCATATTGCGATTGGTATTTCTAATGCGAGTGCGGAGCTAAAAATATCGATTCCTGACGAACTATCATTAAGTGGATTCGGTGGGTACAGTGTGACGCAAAACGTATTCCCTCACATTACAACGGTGAATTATCCATTTTATAAAATGGGTGAGACGGTGATGAAAAAAGTTGTTCAAGTCTTAAATCAAGGAACTGAAAATATTGATGACCTGACAGAATTACAAGTAGACTTAAACATTCAAGGCTCAACGAATAAAATATAAGACACAAAACTTCTAGAGCAATCTGTTTTAGAAGTTTTTTCATATTAGGATCTTGGAATCTGACCTTTATTGATAAGGTATTTCAAATATTTACGACTAAATCATAATAGTAGTAAATAAATAGTCTGAAAATAAGACTATTTCAGAATAGTAGTATTTATTTTAATAAAATTTACGACTAAATCAGAATAGTAGTATTTATTTAATAAAATTTACGACTAAATTAAAATAGTAGTAAATTTACAATATATAAGGAAAGGCAGACGCTAAATCGTGTGAAATCAACCTTCTTGTGATAGTGCTTATCAATTTTATTCACGGTAGATTTCATTTATCCGATAAATTTCATCAAAAGTAAAGAAAGGGCTTGCAATCTTTTCTCTATTGTTTTATCATGTAGTGGAACCGGTTCCGAAAAGAGGGCTGAAGTATTGGAACCACATCCCAAAGGAGGAAATAAAATGAAAAACGAAAAAGCAATAAAAGAATTGCTTGAGGTACTTGGCGGTAAAGAGAATATCGCTAACTACGAGCACTGTGCAACGCGTCTAAGAGTGATCTTGAAAGATGATAGCGTTGTCAATAAAGAGAAAGCAGAAGCCGTCACAGACAGTAAAGGGTATTTCTACTCAACCGGACAACATCAATTTGTGTTTGGTACAGGAAAAGTAAACGAAGTTCACGCAGATTTTGATGAAGCGATGAGTGGAACAGATGCAGCACAAACGGATCAATCAGTTAAAGCGGATGCTTATGCAAACTTAACACCCGTACAAAAAGTTGTCAGAACACTAGCAGATATTTTAGTGCCACTTATTCCAGCTTTAGTAACAACTGGATTATTAATGGGTGTACGTGGCTTACTTGTTGAACTGGGTATGACAATGACACCAGACGTTGAAGGATTATTCGTCATGCTGACAGATACGGCATTTGCATTCTTACCCGTATTAATTGCTTATAGTGCAACACGTAAATTTGGTGGGAATCAGATTATTGGTATCGTTGTTGGATTAATGATGGTTGCGCCGCAATTACCAAACGCTTATGCTGTACTTGGTGGAGATGCAGACCCATTATCTATCTTTGGAATTAGCGTATACGGCTATCAAGGATCAATCTTCCCAGCAATTATCGCAGGTTGGTTAATTTCAAAATTAGAAAAATGGTTCCGCACTTGGGTTCCACAAATCATGGACTTAGTTGTAACACCATTCTTAACATTGACAGTCACAATCGCTATTATTTTATTCGGATTAGGCCCAATCATTCAAGGAATCGAATCATTTGTAATTAACGGTCTAGTATCCGTTATTAACGCACCATTTGGAATTGGGTACATCTTATTCGGTGGCCTACAACAGCTACTCGTTATTACCGGTCTACATCATTCAATTGGTATTATTGAAATCAACTTAATTAGTAACACAGGATTCAACGCCATTCAGCCACTAACAACAGCAAGTATGGCTGGACAATTTGGTGCGGCAATCGGTACAGCTTTACTAATGAAAGACAAAGTAAAACGCACAAACATGATTTCATCAGCAACACCTACTTTATTCGGAATCACTGAACCATTATTATTTGGAGTGAACTTACGCTCGTTACGTATCTTCTTTTCTGGTGTTATCGCAGGAGCTGCCGGTGGACTATTAACGTACATCTTTGGTTTAGCTGCACCAGGAATGGGTATCACGTTTATCCCAGGACTATTATTATATGTCGGTCACACATCTGCTTTAATCCAATACCTAATCGTTACAGCGGTATCTTTCGTATTAGGAATTGTGTTAGTCAGACTACAAGGGAAACAAATCATAGAAGAACTGTAAGGTGAAATAGGAGATGAATAAATTGACGATTGAGAATATGAAAAAGAAAGTTCAAAACGATCCATGGCGTTTAAAATACCATGTGATGCCTGAAACAGGATGGCTAAATGATCCAAACGGAGCTATCCAGTTTGACGGCACGTATCATCTTTACTATCAGTATGTTCCAGAAGACGTAAACGGTGGTGCAACGCATTGGGGGCATATGACTTCTGAGGATATGGTTCATTTCAACCAAGAGCCAATATTTATGTCACCGACTGAAACCTACGACATCGATGGGGTATATTCAGGTAGTGGGATTGAAAAAGATGGGAAAATTCATTTCTTTTACACAGGGAATGTAAAGCAACCTGGAGACCATGATTACATCTTTAACGGACGTGAACAAAACGTGGTACATGTCGTGAGTCCAGACGGTTTTGAAATTGAACGCCGTGAAGTGGTGATTCCACATGCTGATTTTCCAGAAGGTTTCTCAGATCATATTCGAGACCCGAAATTATTTGAAAAAAATGGCCATTATTACATGGTTCTTGGTGGACGAACAGAAGATAATAAAGGAAGCATTTTAGTTTATGACTCACCGGATTTAGAAAAGTGGAACTATCATGGCACAATGATTGATGGAAATGAAGACCAAGGGTATATGTGGGAGTGTCCGGACTTCTTTGAACTAGATGATAAAGATGTCTTGATTCTATCACCCCAAGGGATTTTACCTGAAGTATATCAGTTCAATAATCCGCATGCGGCGGGATATGTTATCGGTGAATTAGAATGGGATTCGGTGAAATTAACACCGGAAACAGCCTTCCAAGAATTTGACCGAGGCTTTGATTTCTATGCACCGCACACATTTGAAGATGATCAAGGTCGTCGCATTATGTGGGTGTGGATGGGAATTGGCGATACGAACCCTGAATACATGAACCCAACAGTTACACGTGGTTGGCAACATGCGATGGCACTGCCACGAGAATTAACGGTTGAAAATGGTAAGTTATACCAGAGACCGCTACCTGAATACAAAGAAATACGTTATAATGAAATGAAACGAGCGATTGGTGCAGCGGATGATTTAGCAGGAGAAGTTTATGAGCTCCTAGTTGAAATGGAAGAATCAAAACCATTCCATTTAACACTACGCCAAGATACCGAATTAATTTATGATGGTGAAATCTTAACATTGAAACATGGTAGGAGTGGATACGGACGACGCAAGCGAATGACACCTATCGCAGAAGTTACACAACTACAAATTTTCGTGGATACATCATCGATTGAGATTTTTGTGAACGACGGTGAATTTGTTTTAACAACACGTGTTTACCCAGAAGTTGGTCAAGATTTAATCGCGTTCGAAGCGGATGCGAAAGGAACAATGACATACTGGGATTTAAAGTTAGAAGAGGAGTAAGAAATATGTACGGAGCAATTGAAGCAGGTGGGACAAAGTTTGTATGTTCAGTTGGAAATGACAAGCTAGAAATTATGGAACAACTAACGATACCAACAGTATCACCAGAAGAAACAATGCCTCTAGT
>CAMYQS010000127.1 GCA_947296835.1 uncultured Atopostipes sp. | reverse complement strand
GAATAAAAACATTTGATGGGATGGACCCGAGGTTCCCATTTTCCCAACGTGCGAGTGCCTCAACACCAATTACTTTTTTCGTAGTGGAATTTACTTGTGGCTGATAGAGAAGATAAAACTCATTGTTTTTTATTGCTTCGGTTAATTCTGTTTTAATCCGAGAGCGCTGTTGTATACCTTTTGAAAGTTTTTTATTGAAATAAACCGTTTGATATTTTCCAAGCTGTCGCGCCTGTAACGTCGCTTTCTCCACAAATAAGAGTAGTTCCATGGCATCGGTACTATGATCTGGTGAACGTGTCACTCCTAAGTTTACTTCTACCGTAATGGGCTGGTTATTAATGAATAACGGTTCTTTAAATATTTCAATAATCTGGTCTACGAGCGCTTCTACATTTTGCGGATCGTATAAAAGTGCCACGTAGTTTTCACTCGAAAAACTCGCGACTTCACTATTTTCACCCAGAAGGTCGTTTAGAACCACCGAAACTTTTTTAATAACATCCGTACTAACTTGGTAGCCGTAAACGTCTAGAATCGATTGGAAATTGGAAATGTTCATACCGACAACTGCACTTTTTTCATTAGAACCTACATCTTCATAATATTGTTTTAATTTTTGGATGAAATAGGTCCGACTAAGTAAATTGGTTTCTTCATCATTCCCAGACAAATAATTGGTACCAGAAACATCATGCAAAAGAATATCAAACCTTTGCTCACCCGCGCGATCGTTATTAGCAATTCTGCCTTTTAATAGCATCCATTTATATTGACCGTCTTTTATTTGGATTCGAAAAGTCGTCCGAAACATATCGTATTTCTCATCCAAGTAGTCTTGCAAATCACTATGAGCTATTTTCCGGTCTTTCTCTAGGGCGACTGTATCAATGAAATCTGGTAAAGATTCAAACGAATCATTCGGGTAGTTCGTAATTTGTTCCATTATTTCAAACGTTTCGTTTTTCATATCCCAAATCGCAACACCCATTTGTTTATCTTTCATAGCTGAATGAAAAACTGTGCTTTCTATTAAGCCGTTCTTGCGCTTTTTACTATCAAAAGACATGTTCACTTCACCCTTTCATCATACTATACTATAAAGTATAACATGCAATTATTGAAAAGGGATACATTTCTCCTTGTATAATTACTTTTTTATGGATACAAAGACAAAAAAACGAGCCCTTGTGAAGGTCCTTTTGACGAAATAGTATTATCATTCTTTTGATTCCTTGAAACTAGCTGATTTCAAAAAGAACGAAAAAAAGTGCCTAACTCTGTAGCGGATAGCCACAAAATTAGACACAATTTCAACTATTTAGTTAAGTAGACTGTTTAAAGTCTGTTATTTAGCATATTCTACTGCTCTTGTTTCACGTATTACCGTTACTTTAATGTTTCCTGGGTAATCCATCTTATCTTCAATTTCTTTACGTATCTTACGAGCTAAGCCAGCACTTTGGACATCGTCGAGTTCACCAGGTTTAACGATGATTCGAACTTCACGTCCTGCTTGAATTGCAAAACTTTCTTGTACGCCACCAAAACTGTTTGAAATTTCTTCCAGTTTCTCAAGACGTTGTAGGTAGTTTTCAAGTGACTCACTACGTGCACCAGGTCTTGCGGCAGAAACCGCATCAGCAGCTTGAACAAGTGCTGAGATGACACTCGTTGCTTCAACATCACCGTGGTGAGAGGCAACCGAGTTAATGACGGTTTCAACTTCCTGGTAACGCATGGCAATTTGTGAACCTATTTCAACGTGTGATCCTTCAATTTCTCCGTCTAACGCTTTACCGATATCGTGTAGTAGACCTGCGCGTTTCGCAAGTTGCTGGTCTTCACCAAGTTCCGCAGCTAAAATACCTGCGACTTTGGCTACTTCAATCGAGTGCGTTAATACGTTTTGACCGTAGCTTGTTCTAAAAGATAAACGTCCAATAATCTTAATTAAGTCTGGATGGATTGAGTGAATGCCTAAATCAAAGACAGTTTCTTCCCCAATTTCTCGTATGCGTTCATCCATTTCTTTGCGGGATTTTTCGACAGCCTCTTCAATTCTTCCTGGATGGATTCGACCATCAGAAATTAATTTCTCAAGCGCCATCTTAGCAATCTCACGACGTATTGGGTCAAACCCACTTAACACGACTGTTTCAGGAGTATCATCAATAATTAAGTCCATACCCGTCAAGCTTTCAATCGTTCGAATATTACGTCCATCGCGTCCAATAATTCGGCCCTTCATGTCATCATTTGGCAAGTGAACAACACTTACTGTTGTTTCAGCCACCTGATCTGCAGCGCTTCTTTGGATCGCTTCAGTAATTAAACTCTTAGCGCGACGGTTCACATCAACCTTCATTTGTGCTTCAGATTGTTTCACCATCACTGCGATTTCATTGCTTAACTCTTCTTCTGTTCTTTGAAGAATAATATTTCGTGCCTCTTCTTCTGTAAGTCCTGAAATTCGTATTAATTCTTTCTCCGCTTTTTCCTGTGCTTGTGCAACTTCTTCTTCAGTCTGCTCTACTTTTTCAATTCGATTGTTTAACTTATCTTCTTTACTCTGTAGACTGCTTTCCTTAGAGTTCAATAACTTTTCTTTGTGGTTATAATTATCTTCTCGTTGATCCAAGCGGCTTTCATATAGAGAAAGTTCTTGTCGTTGCTCTTTTATTTCCCATTCAGCTTCGTTTCGCTGAGAATGGATTTCTTCGCGAGCCTCTAATAACGCTTCTTTTTTAACAATTTCAGCTTCTTTATTAGCATCTTCAACAATTTGTTCTGCTGTCTGTTTTGCATCGGCTTGCTTTTGTTCAGCATTATTCTTACCGATGTTCGATCCTACAGCTAGTCCAATAATTAAAGTAACGATAGCAGAGGCTATAGCAATAAATAATTCCATTCTTACACCTCCGTATCATTCAATTTTTAATTTTTCATGTATAGTAACTTTTATAAATTGCTTTTTACAGCATTTTTATTACACGAAAGCTATACCTTTGTTTTTCTTTACAAAAGTACATCTTATATTATAATATCTTTATTTTCCCTTTAAGTCAATGCTCATTCATCTCTCATTCCCATAAATTAAGCCCAAAAGACCTGAAAGATTTAAACCCATGGTGAAATGGGGACGTTCGTCATGGTACAACGTTCGCATTAAGTGAAATCGATTTCCTTGATGGTACGCGAATAGTAAAGTGCAAAATTGTGCTTATCAGGCATCCTCATGGTCCCATATCGTGGTTACGGAGCCATAAGACTACTTTTTTAACAGAATATTTATCAGTTGAGCATTTTACACGTGAAATAGGCTAAAATTGTGTTCTCGAAGGTGCAGAATCTTGAAATTCACTATTATTTTAAAATAGTAGTATTTAATTTTTGAGCGATACAACTAAAACAGAATAGTAGTAAATATGGTGATGAAATTTACTACTATTACGAAATAGTAGTATATATATACTGACCCATTCAGATATATTTAGAAATAGTGGGAAGTAACCTATCCGCATTCAATATTGAGTTTTTAAAAAAATTAAAAAAGCAGATTGCTCTGCTTTTTATTAAATGGACTATAGTAAATTTTTGATGATTTCATCACGCGATTTGGGTGATAAGTAAATCGGTGGGATATCGAATACTGTTTTTGCACCATATTGTTCTGCTTCTGCTAGTTTATACGCTGCACGTGCATAGACAATATTTACCGCTGCTGTAAACTCTGGGTTGCTTTCTAAGTTTAATCCGAATTCGATTGTCGAAATCATATCATCCGAAGTTTCGCCTTGGCGAATAACGTGTCCACCATGTCCCATACCTTGATGGTCTGCTTCGAACTCTTCTTCAGAAATAAAGCTGACACTCGTTCGGTAGCCTTTAAAGTAGTCGGGCATTTCAACAATTGTCTTTTCTACGACTAGTGGATCTGCATCCGCTTCTAATACGGCATAGACTTCTCGTACATGCGCGTTCTTTTGGTCATACTCGACTTTCTCGCCCGCTTGTATGTCTTCTATCATCAATGCATCTGGAACGGTGTACTGTGCGGCTTTTTTGACGCCTGGTACACGACGTACAGCATCACTGTGTCCTTGGCTCAATCCACGACCCCAGAATGTGTATGTTTCACCTACAGGTAAGATTGCTTCTTGCATTAAACGGTTGAGCGAGAATAAACCTGGATCCCATCCTGTCGCAATAACCGAGACGTGCTTGTTTGCTTTCGCCGCTTCATCCATCACCGCAAAGTGTTTTGGCATCAATGCGTGCGTGTCATAAGCATCTACCGTATTAAAGTGTTTGGCTAAAGCAGGTCCTTGTTCCGGTATATCTGTTTTTGAGCCACCACATAATACGAGTACATCAATTTTATCTTTAAAGTCTAGAATATCATCGATTAAATAAGCTGGCGCCGTTGTATCTAAGTCTTTTGGGTCACGCCTTGAAAAGATACCAACCAATTCCATATCTGGATGGTTTTTCAAACCGACCTCTACACCTCGACCAAGATTCCCATAACCAACAATTCCAATTTTAATTTGAGTCATTATATATCCTCCGTCTGTCTTAAGTCTTTCTTTCATCTATTATTATCGCTGTAATAAGTTAGTATTTAAAGTAAAAACCCTCTTTAATTTTTAATGGTACAAAATAAAGAGGGTTTGAATATTTAGCTTACATTATTTTTTAGCTTTATCGGCTTTTTCTTCTGTAGCTTTCTTTTTAGCCATTTCTTTCGCTTCTGCTTCTGCTTTTTTAATATCTTCTTCAGTCGGCTCACCGATACCAAATGCAGAACGCACGCGCTTGTCTACTTCTTCAAAGATTTCAGGGTTATCAGATAGATAGCGTTTCGCATTTTCTCGACCCTGTCCAATTCGGTCTTCACCGTATGAATACCAAGAACCTGCTTTGTCAATGATGTCTTTTTCAGCACCCATATCCACTAGTTC
>CAMYQS010000126.1 GCA_947296835.1 uncultured Atopostipes sp. | reverse complement strand
CTATTTTAACAATGCCTGAAGATGATATTACGCATCCGATTCCGGATTTAACAGGATATATTACGGAAGGGCAAATCATCTTATCACGTGAATTATACAACCAAGGTATCGAGCCACCAATCGATGTATTACCATCATTATCGCGTTTGAAAGATAACGGTATCGGTGAAGGTAAAACACGTGAAGACCATGCGCCAACGATGAACCAGATGTTCGCTGCGTATGCAGAAGGTAAAGAAGCGAAAGAACTATCGGTTATTTTAGGGGAAGCAGCTTTAACTGAAAACGATAAGAAATATGTAGAGTTTACGAATCGTTTTGAGTCCGAATATGTGGACCAAGGAAATTACACCAATCGAGCGATCGAAGATACATTAGATTTAGGTTGGGACTTAATCGATATTTTACCGAGAGAAGATCTCACACGTATTCGTGATGAAATGCTAGACAAGTATCTACCTAAAGGAGGATGATGCCATGGCAAGATTGAACGTTAATCCAACAAAAATGGAGTTAACTCGATTGAAAGAACGCCATCAACTAGCATCTCGTGGTCACAAGCTACTTAAAGACAAACAAGATGAACTGATGCGACAATTCATTGTTCTGATTCGTGAAAACAACGAATTACGAAATGAAGTCGAAGAGAAAATTGAGTCTGGAATGAAATCTTATTCTTTAGCGAGTGCTTTATTACATGATAATTTCCTAGGAGAAGTTTTGACGACTCCTTCTAACAATGTTTCATTAAACATTGGTCAAGAAAACATTATGAATATTCGCGTTCCTCAAATGAACTTTAACTATGAAGACACACCAGAAGATGTTAGTGACATCCATTATGGCTATCTAAACTCAAATGGTGAGCTGGATTCAGCAATCGAACAAATGCTAGGTATTATGCCTAGAATGTTAGAGTTGGCTGAAACAGAGAAGAAATGTCAGTTAATGGCTGATGAAATCGAAAAGACACGTCGTCGAGTTAACGCATTGGAATACAAAACAATTCCTGATTTAGAAGAAACAATCTATTTCATTGAAATGAAGTTAGAAGAGAACGAACGTGCTGAAATTACCCGTCTAATTAAAGTAAAAGACATGGGTTAATATCTAATAGAAAAGTAAAGTGATATTTCAGGGTCAAACCTTATCACTTTACTTTTTTTCTATGTAAGCATTTTTCTTTAGAAGTTTTTTGGAGTACTGTACATTTCCGTCTAACATGTGTTATTATATAAGGAAAGATGATTTTACATATGGATTATAACTATTTTATTTTTCAGTAGTAGAAGGGAAATGTTAATGGAGGAGCAAGGATTATTAATTGTTCTATCTGGTCCATCAGGGGTTGGAAAAGGAACAGTGCGTAAACACCTTTTTGAGCATTATAACAATGACTTTGACTTTTCTATTTCAATGACAACACGTCAGCAACGTGTGGGAGAAGTAGAAGGGGAAGACTACTTTTTTAGAACAAAAGAGCAGTTTGAAGAATACATCAAAGAAGGTAGACTTCTAGAATACGCACATTACGTAGGTAATTACTATGGAACGCCTATCGATTACGTCCGTGAAACAATGGCTAAAGGTATCGATGTCTTTTTAGAAATTGAAGTACAAGGTGCATTAGAAGTTAAGAAGAGAATGCCTGAAGGAATTTTTATTTTCCTATCGCCACCGGATTTAGATGAATTGAAATCACGTATTGAAAACCGAGGAACTGATCTTCCAGATGTCATCAACCAACGTATGGATAAAGCCAGAGAAGAATTACAATTAATTAAGTATTATGACTATGTTGTAGAAAACGATTCTGTGGACGCCGCAGCGCGTAAAATTCGTAGCATTATCGAGAGCGAACATTTAAAAGTTGAGAGAAACATTGAGAGATTTACTAAAATTATTCAGGAGATGATGTAATTGTTAATTTATCCATCAATTGACCGTCTATTAGAAAAAATAGATTCAAAATATTCACTAGTAACGATTGCTTCAAAACGTGCACACGACTTTGAAGAACGTGACGGTAAACCAAATCGTCCACTACTAGAGGAATACAAATCAATTTCAAACGTAGGTAAAGCACTTGAAGAAGTTGTCTCAGGTGACCTAGTATTAGATCCAGACAGTGTAGACAGAACAGTACTATAGACATTATATCGCAATCATCAAACAGACAGTTTCGATTTTGGAGCTGTCTGTTTTGTTTTGTCCGATAGTGGGGGTAAAAGTTCACACATTAGTTTTATAACTTTGCTTGAACCTATTAATCCAAACAACATACCTACCTTACAGACAATGTGAAAATTCTATTGGGAACACTGGGATAATTATCCAGCACTAGCTGCTCTTTTTTGTTAGAATATAGAAGACATTAACGAATAATAGATAGGACAGGTGCTTATTATGTTAAAAGATAAAAACATTGCGCTTTATGTAACCGGTGGGATTGCCGTTTATAAAGTTGTTGATTTAATGCGAGGTTTTATTAAACAAGGTGCGAATGTTCGAGTAGCGATGACAGAGTCCGCTACACAATTTGTCTCGCCATTAACGTTTCAAATTTTGAGTACACATGAAGTGCATATCGATACATTTGATGAGAGAAATCCAGAGATCGTAGCACATGTAAATATTTCAGATTGGGCAGATGTATCAGTAGTAGCGCCAGCTACTGCGAACTCCATTGCAAAAATCGCACATGGTATTGGAGATAACTTTGTGACATCAGCACTATTAGCGACGCGCACGCCAATCTTTATTGTCCCCGCGATGAATACAGACATGTATGAAAATCCAGCAACACAAGCTAATATTGAAACTTTAAAAAGTAGAAATGTTCAATTTGTTGAGCCTGACATTGGTTTCCTAGCAGAAGGATACGAAGGTAAAGGCCGTTATCCAGAGAACGAACGTATTATAGAAGAGTTAAATAATTTCATTTTATCAAAGACAGTGGACTTACCATTAAGGAACCGTAAAATCCTTGTCAGTGCCGGTGGAACTATCGAACGTATTGATCCCGTTCGTTACATTACGAATGATTCTTCTGGTAAAATGGGGCACGCGGTTGCGGAGGCAGCATACAAAAGTGGTGCAGACGTAACACTCGTAACAGCAAGCAAGCTACCAACACCAAGTGGGATTAATACAATTCGGGTCGATTCGGCAAATGATATGTATGATGAAATTAATCAGCACTTTATTGACATGGATGTTTTAATTATGGCGGCGGCTGTTTCAGATTACCGAGTAGCTAATGCGGCAGACTCTAAGATGAAAAAAGACGATAGTTCGGAGCCCGTTACGATTGAGTTAACTGAAAACCCAGATATCTTGAAAACAATGGGTAGTAAGAAGAAAGATCAGTTTCTAATCGGATTTGCTGCTGAAACAGATAACTTAGAAGAGTATGCGAAGAAGAAATTAAAAGAGAAAAATCTCAACATGATAGTCGCGAACGAAGTCGGTCAAAGTGATCGTGGATTTAACGCGGATGAAAACCAAGTAATTATCTTTACAGATGATGGAGAACGCATTGAAGTCCCATTGACTACGAAATCAGAAGTGGCTAATATTTTAGTCAATAAATTAATCGAAGAATTAAATAAATAACAGATGTTAGAAAGGAAGAACCTCGTGCAACGAATTGCCGAAGTAATAGTGGATGTTCCGACACTTCAGACGAACAATCCATATGAATTTAGAATACCGAGTAAATTTCAAGACGATATCGCTATCGGTATGCGCGTAATTGTTCCTTTTGGCAAGGGAAATCGACGTATTCAAGGATTTGTTACAGATGTAAAAGATGACCAGATTTTTAAAGGTGAACTAAAAGAAATCTCAAACGTGATGGATTTAGAACCTGTTCTAAATCAAGAACTTGTTGATTTAGGCGAGTGGATGGCTAATACCACATACAGCTTCCGAATCAGTTGTTACCAGACTATGCTACCTGCTGTACTACGCGCAACATATAAAAAAGTTGTGAAAGTAACCGGGGAATTGCCGGATGACGTACTATTTGATATTTTCAAAGGAAAAGACTGGCTGGATTGGGAAGAAGTCGAAGAGCGTGACTTAACTGGCATAATGCTTGCTTTGAAAAAAGAAAACAAAGTCGAAGTGAATTATCTAGTAGACGATAAAGTAACGAAGAAAACGATTCGAGTGGTCAAGAGAAGTATGACTGTACAGCAATTAGAAGAGGAGTTAGCGGATGTCGCAGCCAATGCACACCGCCAAATCGACTTTTTAAACATCTTAATGACTTTACCGGAAGATGAAGTTATTGAGACGAGCATGCTGACAAAAGAACATGGGATTTCTTCAGCTGTTGTGAACCGTGGGGAAGAAAAAGGCTGGTGTGAAATTGACGAAGTTGAAGTCTATCGTGATCCTTATCGCGATTCGGACATCGAGCCAACAGAGAATCTACAATTAAATGACGAGCAACAAGCGGCTTACGATCAAATCTATGGTGCTATTCAACAAGATAAAAGTGATGTTTTCCTCATTCAAGGTATTACCGGAAGTGGAAAAACGGAGATTTACTTACAGTCTATTGAGAAAGTTCTCGAAAAAGGGGAAGGTGCACTTGTTCTAGTACCTGAAATTGCCCTAACACCACAAATGGTGCATCGTTTCAAAGGCCGTTTTGGTGAAATGGTCGCCGTTATGCATAGTGGTCTTTCGAATGGTGAGAAATATGATGAATGGCGGAAAATTGAAACGGGAGAAGCCCGCGTAGTCGTAGGTGCTCGTTCAAGTGTATTTGCGCCAATTAAAAAATTAGGCTTAATTGTTATTGATGAAGAACATGAAACGACGTACAAGCAATCTGATGCGCCACGTTATCATGCACGAGATGTTGCTATTTGGCGTGCGGAATACCACAATTGTCCAGTTGTATTAGGAAGTGCAACACCTTCGCTTGAATCACGAGCGCGTGCTTCAAAAGGGGTTTACAC
>CAMYQS010000125.1 GCA_947296835.1 uncultured Atopostipes sp. | reverse complement strand
CCCGGAAATAAATTTTAATAAACGTATTACTATACTAGTACCATGAATTTAAAATTAAACGGGTATTTTATACTGTAGACTTAAACGATGAAAATTGTAATGAATGATTAAAAATATGCTGGAGGTATTACGAATGGACGCGATTATAGTACGTGGCGGTAACCGCCTTGAAGGTACTGTAGAAATAGAAGGCGCAAAAAATGCTGCTTTACCTATTTTAGCTGCTAGTATTTTAGGTCAAACGAAACCAAGTAAATTAGACAACATTCCGTTATTATCGGATGTTTATACGATTATAAAAGTTTTAAAATATTTAAATTTAGAGGTAACATTTAACGAAGAAGAAAAAACGATTGAAGTGGATGCAACAATGCCACTGAAAAGTGATACACCATTTGAGTTCATGAATCAAATGCGTGCTTCTGTTGTTGTAATGGGTCCTTTATTAGCTCGAAATGGACACGCACGTGTTGCAATGCCTGGTGGATGCTCAATTGGTTCTCGACCAATCGACTTACACTTAAAAGGTTTTGAGGCAATGGGTGTTGAAATTACACAAGGTAATGGCTATTTAGACGCAACGGTTGATCAATTAAAAGGTGCAGAAATCTACTTAGACTTTCCAAGTGTTGGAGCAACTCAGAATATTATGATGGCTGCAACAATGGCAGAAGGTACGACAGTAATCGAAAACGCTGCTCGTGAACCTGAAATTGTCGACTTAGCAAACTACTTAAACCGTATGGGTGCAAAAGTTGTTGGTGCCGGTACA
Source organism: uncultured Atopostipes sp. (assembly GCA_947296835.1). Lineage (GTDB taxonomy): Bacteria > Bacillota > Bacilli > Lactobacillales > Carnobacteriaceae_A > Atopostipes. The sequence continues at coordinate 4,209 of CAMYQS010000125.1, read as the reverse complement.
GAAAAAATCCGTATCGAAGGTGTGGAAAAATTAATTGGATCTGACCATTCAGTTATTCCTGACCGAATTGAAAGTGGTACTTTCATGGTTGCTGCGGCAATTACTGAAGGTAATATCTTAATAAAAGATATGGTTGGTGAGCATAATCGCCCACTAATTTCAAAACTTCGTGAAATGGGCGTAACGATTGAAAATGAAGCGGATGGCATTCGTGTCATTGGCCCGAAATCGTTAACAGCGGTAGACATAAAAACAATGCCTTACCCAGGATTCCCAACGGATATGCAAGCACAATTTACAATTGCGCAATTAATGGCTGAAGGTACAAGTATCGTTCGTGAAACAGTATTCGAAAATCGTTTCATGCACTTAGAAGAAATGCGTAAAATGAACGCGGATTTCCAAATTGATGGACAATCAGCGATTATCCGCGGGGGTTCTGAACTAGAAGGTGCGACTGTTGCTTCAACAGACTTAAGAGCATCTGCTTCATTAATTTTAGCGGGCTTAGTTTCTAATGGTTACACGAAGGTTGTTGAAATCAAACACCTTGATCGTGGTTATTACAAATTCCATGAAAAACTAGCAGCGCTTGGTGGAAATGTTGAACGAATCAGCGCAACAGAAGAACCAACATTAGTTACTGAAAAAGTTTAAATCATACCTTAATTTTAAAGACTCCGATCCATTGGATTGGGGTCTTTTTACTTATGTTACAACCAGATATCATAATTTCATCAGATTTCATGATATTTGGTCATAATGAATATTGTTTTTTGTTCGGTTATCCAGTAAAATGGATAAGATGAAGAGTAATAATAGTTTCTAGTATCGAGGCATGTAATAAAAATAAATAAAGTTTAGTAGAACACGGGAGGACAAATGATTCATGGCAAAAGACATCGGGATTGATTTAGGTACAGCGAACATTCTTGTTCATATTAAAGGAAAAGGTATTGTCATTAACGAACCATCAGTAGTCGCAGTCGACACTAAAACAAATGAAGTTTTAGCTGTAGGAGAAGAAGCTTACTTAATGGTCGGACGTACTCCAGGAAACATTCGAGCAATTCAACCATTAAAAGGCGGAGTCATTGCTGATTTTGATATTACTGAAGCAATGTTGTCGTACTTTATTGATAAAATTAACGTGAAAAGTTTCTTATCAAAACCAAATATTGTAATTTGTACGCCAACAAATGTAACAGCGATCGAACAAAAAGCGATCATCGAAGTGGCAGAAAAAGCAGGCGGACGCCACATCTACCTTGAAGAAGAACCAAAAGTTGCAGCAATTGGTGCAGGTATGGACATTTACCAACCAAGCGGTAACATGGTAATCGATATTGGTGGAGGAACAACAGACGTTGCTGTACTATCAATGGGCGGGATTGTTACAAGCAAATCAATCAAGATTGCTGGAGATACCTTAGATAACGATATTAAAGAATTTGTTAAGAAAAAACATGGTCTATTAATTGGTGACCGTACATCTGAAAGCATCAAAGTTGAAATCGGTGAAGTATTTGACGCGACACGTGAAGACACATTAGACATTCGTGGGCGTGACATGGTGAGCGGTTTACCAAAAACTGTTACCATTACTTCAGCAGAAATCCTAGAAGCAACGAAAGAATCAATGGATGACATCGTTCAAGCTGCTAAAGATGTTTTAGAAGAAACACCACCAGAATTATCTGCAGATATTATCGATCGTGGTGTGATTACAACAGGTGGGGGCGCATTATTACATGGAATTGACCAATTACTTGTGCAAGAATTGAAAGTTCCTGTATTTAAAGCAGAAAGCCCACTAGACTCAGTAGCTTTAGGAACTGGAATCCTTTTAAGCAATATCCAAAAGCTAAACAGATATTAATACAGAAAGTAGGCTATAAGAGATGAGATGGACAAACATAATTAAAAGTACTCTCTTATTTTTATTACGATTTGTATTGGCCGTATTGTTAATAGTCGTCGCCTTTGCTGTAGGCGCAATGATTGGATATAGTATCATTGGTGACGGTTCGGACCCAATGGAGATCTTTAATCCAGAATTATGGGAGCACATTTTAAGCTTCGTTTTTAACTAAGCATTTTAACTTAAATAAACTAAGACAGGTTGCCGTTCGGTAGTTTGTCTTTTTTTGTTACCTGAAATTCAAACAACTTTTTTTGAAAGGAAAGACAAACATTTTCGCGTATCTGCAAAAATAATTTAAAATAGACGATTGGTATGCAACCAAAATTATAAAAAAAGTTACACTCTTAAACCCTGTCAATTCAATGTTCTTCATTTTATCCAAAAAAAAGTTAAACTTTTTTCGCGAAAATACGATTTTTTTGCAAATTATATATATAGGGGATATTTTACAAAGACGTAAATAAATCCTCAAATATATGTCAACGGAGGAAACAGATGAATCGAATAACAGTTATTGGGCGTATTGTAAGGGACACGGAATTGCGGGCAGTTGGTGAAGGAAAATTGGTCATGAATAATACTATTGCTATTCCTCGGGCATTTAAGTCTGAGAATGGACAAGATACAGATTTCTTGAATTTTGTTGCATGGGGAAAACGTGGTGAATTGATTGAAGAGTTCTGCAGTAAAGGGGATTTAATTGGTTTAGATGGACGTATTCAGTCAAGAACTTATCAAAAAGATTCTGAACAGAAGGTCTATATTGTTGAAATGAATGTCGAAAGTGTTTATTTTTTGCAGAATAGACGCAAGAAAAATGTGGTGAAAAATAATAAACTTCAACCAGAGCCTAAGAGTCAAACAATCACTGAAAATACGAGTACTGAGTCGAATCGGCAAGCCTCTAACACTCAAGGAAATGATAACGCTTCAGTTTCCAGAGCTGATGTAAGTATTGATTTTATAGAGAATGCAAATAGCTAAATTCAAAGTCTCCATCAGAAAATAAAAGCCTAAATTTCAAGTTTAAGTTAGCCACTGGCCTAAACCAAAGTTTATAAATTTCACAAAGTTATATTGAAGCCTGTCTTTCAGTCATTCGCTTAACGTGGGTATAGGATTTGTAGTGCCTGTTTAAGTTCAACTTCAAACACGCACAGGATCAATCATGCCCATAAGGGCCCTAAGTCGAGCGAAAGATTACGCAGCAATCTGTAAATCGAGCTTACTGAGTTCATGTACAAAAGCTTGATGAGGCGTTTTATAGTCCAGAATTCGTCGTGGATAATCATTCATCCACTGTTGGATTCGTCGGACTTGGGAATCTTTTACTTCCTTAAGCGACTGATGTTTAGGCAAGAAACGGCGAATAATTTTATGTTGATTTTCGCTCGTACCACGTTCATAGGAAGCATATGGATGACAAAAGTACACATCTGTTTCCGTTGTCAATTGAGATAGATTGGCAAACTCACTGCCGTTATCTGAAGTGACGGATTTGAATATTTGGCCTTCCAAGCCATTCAATTCCTGAATGAATGCCTTTAGAGTTCGATCGACATCAACAGCTCTTTGACCCGCAATTTTGAAGATTTTCTCAAATCGTGTCTTGCGCTCTACGAGCGTTAAGAGGACAGGTTCATCAGCATAGATGTTGCCAGCAACCGTATCGATTTCCCAATGGCCAAATTCTTGACGATTATCAACCGACTCTGGTCGTTCTTCAATCGATGTGCCTAAAACTTTCACATTACGACGACTTTCACCTTTCGTGGTGCGAGGTTTTCGACCGACTTTCTCCAGTAGATCGATGTTTTTAGTGCGCATAATGCCACTGTCAATCCAATTGTAGAGAGTTGAAGTGCTTGGGACAATCGATTCAGGAAATCTGTCTTTCGCTTTCTGAACGACTACATCGGGCGAACATTTATCTTTGAGCATTTTTTGATCCGCCCAGTCGATAAATTTGTCGGTTTCGACCCATTTCGGTCGACGTCCACAGTTCGCACGGTTCTTCATATAAGTGTCATAGTGCAGCTTTGCATCATAGACTTTGTCATAGTAAGTATAGACCTTACCATTTTGTTTCTGTTGGCGTTTTTGAGTGATGGTACCCGCCTTAATGGCATTATTGATGGCCTGTGGACTTCGTCCAAGCAATCTTGCGATCTTTCGATTTGAGAAATCAACCTTTTTATAGGCTTCAATCTGTTGCATTTCACCATACGTAAGGTGTTTTCCTTTAAGTGGTTGTGTGTTATCATCTATTTGGGTCATGTGAATTC
>CAMYQS010000124.1 GCA_947296835.1 uncultured Atopostipes sp. | reverse complement strand
ATATATATTTTTCTCCCTATATATATAATTTGCAAAGAAAGTGGATTTTTCGCGAAAAAAGTTTAAATTATTTATTTTTATTTTCGATATAGTCTATTACATCGTGTAGGTTAGCCATTGTTGCGATTGCTAAACTTTCTAATTCTTCTGTTGGTTCTAATAAATCTGGAACCCAAATTGCTGGAATTTTAGCGCCATTTGCAGCAAGCAAACCATTTTTTGAGTCCTCTAAGACAATCGCATTCTCTCGGTTTACAATACCTGTCTTTTCAAACGCTAGATTAAAAATTGCTGGATCAGGTTTAGCATTTGGTACTTCATCTCCACCTACGACAGCTTTAAAGTATTCAGTTACTTCTAAACGGTCAAGTAATTTAAGAACGAGTTCACGATGTGTACTCGATGCCACAACTGCTGGAATGTTTTCTGCTTTTAAATAATCTAACAGTTCGATTAAACCTTCTTTTTTATCAACTGGACCATTTAACAAAGCGTCAAGAACAGTTTCACCTGCTTTGTTGTAGTATTGTTCAAGTAATGCTTCATCCTTAAATATTTTAAGCATACCACTGTACTCTTCCTCGTAACCTGCACCAATAAATTGTGAGTAGGTTTCAAATGAATAGTCCATCCCTAACTCTTTTGCCGTTTGCGAGTTAGAAGCGAAATAGATTTTTTCTGTATCAAACATTAATCCATCCATATCAAAAATAACTGTTTCTATTTTACTCATTAAGTGAATCGCTCCCTATTGAGATTAATTTTATTATTTAAGTTCATGTAGCTTTGCAATTTGATCTTGTACTGCTTGGTAACGTTTCTCGTACTCTACTTGTTTATCTCGTTCAGCTTGAACTACCGCATCTGGTGCGTTTGAAACGAATTTCTCATTACCTAACTTACCTTTTGCACGGTTAATTTCACTTTGCCATTTGTCTAATTCTTTCTCCAGACGCGCAATTTCTTCTTCAACGTTTACAAGTCCTTGTAACGGTAAGAATACTTCTGCACCTTTCACAATCGCTGACATGACTTCGTTTGGAACATCTACTTCTGTATCAATTGTTAGCTCACCCGGGTTACAGAAACGAACGATAAACGATTTGTTAGCCGTTAGCATTTCTTTATCTGCTTCTGAGTTCACTTTAACAATCATATCCACTGTTTGTGATAATGGACGGTTAACTTCTGAACGGATGTTACGAACAGCTTTAATCAATTCAATAACAGTGTTCATATTATCGCGTGCATCAGCGTTTTCAAACTCAGGATGAACAACTGGATAAGCTGCTGCTACAATCGACTCACCTTCGTGAGGAATGTGTTGCCAGATTTCTTCCGTTACAAATGGCATGATTGGGTGTAACAATCGCAAGGTTTGATCTAGTACATACGTTAAAATACTACGCGTTGTACGCTTTTGTTCTTCCGTACCTTCGTTTAGAATTTCTTTCGACATTTCAATGTACCAGTCACAGTAGTCATTCCAAATAAAGTTGTATAACGCACGTCCACCTTCACCAAATTCAAACTTCTCGAACTGGTCTGTAACGTGAGCAACTGTTTCGTTTAGACGAGCTAGAATCCATTGATCCGCTAGTGTTTTCTCACCATCTAATTGAATATCTTCGTACTCAAAGTCCTCTAAGTTCATGATAACGTATCGGCTGGCGTTCCAGATCTTATTAATGAAGTTCCAAGACGAATCCATCTTCTCATAGCTGAAACGAACGTCTTGACCAGGCGCTGAACCGTTCGATAAGAACCAACGCAATGCATCCGCTCCGTACTCATCAATAACATCCATCGGGTCAATTCCGTTACCTAGTGATTTACTCATTTTACGACCATCTTCATCTCGAATTAATCCATGTAGTAAAACATTTTCGAACGGGCGTGTTTCAGTAAATTCTAGTGCTTGGAAAATCATACGTGAAACCCAGAAGAAAATAATGTCGTATCCAGTAACCAACGTGTTTGTTGGGTAGTATCGCTGGAAGTCACGGTTATCTGTATCTGGCCAGCCCATTGTTGTAAATGGCCATAATGCTGAACTAAACCAAGTATCTAGAACATCTTCATCTTGTGTCCAATTTTCTGCGTCTTCTGGAGCTGTTTCACCAACATAAACTTCACCTGTTTCATTGTGGTACCATGCTGGAATCTGGTGACCCCACCATAATTGACGTGAAATAACCCAGTCATGAACGTTTTCCATCCATGTTTCAAATGTTTTCTCAAAACGTTCTGGCGCAAAGTTAATTTTATTATCTGTCTTTTGGTTTGCTAATGCTTCTTCAGCTAATTGTTCCATCTTAACGAACCATTGAGTGGATAAGCGCGGCTCTACAACGACTCCGGTACGCTCAGAGTGACCTACACTATGAACCATTTCTTCTACTTTAATCAGCAGACCTAGTTCATCTAAATCAGCTACTACTTCTTTACGTGCTTTAAAGCGGTCTAATCCTTCGTACTTGCCTGCGTTCTTGTTCATTGAGCCATCACGGTTCATCACGTTTAAACGCTCAAGGTCGTGACGATTACCGATTTCAAAGTCATTCGGATCATGCGCTGGTGTAATCTTAACTACTCCAGTTCCGAATTCCATATCTACATAGTCATCCGCTACAACTGGAATTTCACGGTCCATTAATGGTAATAGAACAGTCTTACCAATGTATTGTTGGTAACGCTCATCATCTGGGTGAACCGCAACTGCCGTATCACCAAGCATCGTTTCAGGACGAGTGGTCGCAATTTCAAGGAAGCCACTGCCATCTGCTAGTGGATATTTCATGTGGTAAAATGCCCCTTGAATATCTTTGTGGTCAACTTCAATATCAGAAAGTGCCGTCATCGCTTTCGGATCCCAGTTGATAATGTACTCTCCACGGTAAATTTTCTCTTTATTGTATAAATCAACGAATACTTTCGTTACAGCTTTGTTTAAGCCTTCATCTAGTGTAAAACGCTCACGTGAGTAGTCTACGGATAGACCAACTTTTGCCCATTGTTCACGGATATTCGAAGCATACTCTTCTTTCCAATTCCATGCTTCTTCTAGGAATTTTTCGCGTCCAAGCTCATGACGGTTCGTTCCTTGTTCTGCTAAGCGCTCTTCAACTTTCGCTTGTGTCGCAATACCCGCATGGTCCATTCCTGGTACCCAAACAGTGTCATAGCCTTGCATACGTTTTTGGCGGATAATAATATCTTGTAACGCTGTATCCCATGCGTGACCTAAGTGTAATTTCCCCGTAACGTTTGGCGGTGGAATAACAATCGAGTATGGTTCTGCGCTATCATCTTCGCTTGGTTTGAATAAATCTAATTCAACCCATTTTTCATATTTACCAGCCTCTACTTGATTCGGCTGATACTTTGTTGACATTTCAATTTCCTTAGCCAAAAAAATCACTCCTATTTCTTTTGAAATTCAAAATTATATTGTTATCGTTGTACGAATGCGGTTTGGACTTTCATTTCACCGAAAAAACACAAAAAGCACCCATCCTGTTAAAGGACGAGTGCTAGTTCAATCGCGGTACCACCTAAATTATACGCAGTAAAAGTCGATTTTACCCCGTATCTCTTTATGACAAGTATAATGGCTTGTCACCCAAACGAATCGTTCACTCCCAAGCAACCTTCCAGCGACATTTATGAGGGTCTTCCACCAACGCCCTCTCTCTAAGATAAATGTTTCACTGTACTCCTCTTGTTCAACGTTTTAATTGTTATATTATTAACCACTATACTACCACGTTTTAGTAAAATATCAAATGCTATTTGCCTTCTCGATGCGCTCATTAATAATATCGACGATCTCATGGATACGTTCACGAGTCTTGATTGGCGCATCTAGGGATATGATGCTTGTTCCAAATGAGTTTTTGTTGATTTCAGAAGCTTTACGTTTCAAGAACGGTAAGCTTTTCAAATATTTTTCGTCATCGTGTAACTCAATTCCAATATTCGGACTCGAGTTCACCATTTCAAGCCTCGCTTTTTTCATATCTTCAAATGGAATAACATGACTCGAACCAATCGCGTTTGTACGATTGATAATCCCTTTTTCATTAATGACTAATGCCCCTTTTGGGAATAAGAAGCGTTTCAGTAGGAAGAAAAAGCCATAGCCGAAAAATAATGTTCCTACTCCACCTGCAAGCACAGCTAATTCCGGAGATACAATCCCCATAAATCTAAAATTTAGATCTGTAAAAAACGATCCGAATAGCAAAAATAAACTTGCGCCGAGCATTAAAGTAGCTAATAAGACGCCAACGCCATAATCTTTTCTTGAATGGGCAATCGATATCGTTTCCATAGTGACCCCCTTCTCGACAGTTATGCCGTTTAATCTATTTTACGAAAGATGACATTTTACTGTCAATTCAGAAGCTCTAAAAGCTTATATCTATAGTAATCCTTCGAATATATCTTCTTCTTTTGTTAATTCTGGCGAGTCTGGGCCGATATTTTCAATTTTCAATCCTGCCATTGCACGTTCGATTAAACCTTCAACATCCATTGCTTTTTCGTATTCAACGACTTTTTCTAGGCTTGGTTTTGTTTTCGGACGCGGTGGTGTAAAGATTGTACAACAGTCTTCGTAAGGTAAAATCGATAAATCAAAGGTATCAATTTCTTGCGCAATTTCAACGATTTCCGTTTTATCCATTGCTACAAGCGGGCGTAAAACCGGTGTGTTTGTTACAGCATTGATTGCTAGCATACTCTCTAACGTTTGCGATGCTACTTGTCCTAATGACTCACCGTTCATAATCGCTAAACCATTACGTTCTTCACGGATTCGATCCGTTATCATCATCATAAAACGACGCGTAACGGTCATAATGTAACCTTCTGGAATATCTTTTTTGATTTGTTCTTGAATTTCAGTGAAAGGTACTTCGATAAATGGCACTTGTCCACTATAACGCGCCATTTTAGCTGCTAAGTCTTTTGCTTTTTGCAATGCTTGCGGGCTCGTGTATGG
>CAMYQS010000123.1 GCA_947296835.1 uncultured Atopostipes sp. | reverse complement strand
AGAATATTACATACAGGGGGGAGAATCAGTATACGTCGATGGTGATTTTGCACGAGCTAAAGAACTGTTAACCGAAGGAAAACCAATGATTGCGCAAGCACCAACTGTCGCAGAAGAAAACTTAGAGTATCTACTATATGAATACTTAGAATCTGAAATTGCACGTCTAGAAAATACTCCTTTATAAGATAAAGAAGCTTCCTAACTCAATTGTTAGGGGCTTTTTTTAAATACTAGTAAATTTATTTAGTCGGTTAGCTCTTCTTGCTCTCATTTCGCACCCAAAAAAAGACTTGAGATTTTTGGTCTCAAGTCTTTGGGGTTTTTATATTTTTGGTAGCATGGAATTAGTACATTCCACCGCTTGGGTCTGGCATTACTGGTGCTTCTGGTTCTGGGATTGTTGCAACGGCTGCTTCTGTCGTTAGTAATAATGCAGATACTGATGAAGCGTTTTGTAGCGCTGAACGCGTTACTTTCTTCGGATCAATAATTCCTGCGTCAATCATGTTTACTAATTCTCCTGTTGCTGCGTTGAATCCAATTCCATCTTCGCTATTTTTCAGACGCTCGATAACAACACTTCCGTCTACTCCAGCGTTTTTAGCGATTTGACGAACAGGCTCTTCTAAAGCACGTAGGATAATGTTCACTCCCGTTTGCTCATCAGCATCTTCAAGTTCGATTTCGTTAAGCTTGTCTAAGATGTTAATGTACGCCGTTCCACCACCTGAAACAATACCTTCTTCAACTGCTGCACGAGAAGCGTTTAACGCATCTTCGATACGTAGTTTACGTTCTTTAATTTCAGTTTCAGTTGCTGCTCCAACTGAAATCACTGCAACTCCACCTGCTAATTTAGCAATACGTTCTTGTAGTTTTTCTTTGTCAAAGCTTGAGTCTGTATCTTCAGCTTGTGAACGTAATAAAGCTACACGTTGGTCAATTAATTCTTTCTCTCCGCCACCTTCAACGATAACTGTATCGTCTTTAGTAACTGTTACGCGGCTTGAAGTACCTAATTGATCCATTGTTGCATCGCTTAATTGTAGGCCTAAGTCTTCAGTAATAACTGTTCCGCCTGTTAAGATCGCGATATCTTCTAGCATGCCTTTACGACGGTCTCCAAATCCTGGTGCTTTGACAGCTGTAACATTTAGCGTTCCACGGATTTTGTTTAAGACTAGTGTTGGTAATGCTTCGCCTTCAATATCGTCAGCAATAATTAATAATGGACGATTTGTTTGCATTACGCCTTCTAATAATGGAAGGATGTCTTGTACATTTGAAATCTTTTGGTCTGTAATGAAGATGTATGGGTTCTCTAACTCAGCAACCATCTTCTCGTTATCCGTAACCATATACTGAGATAAGTAACCACGGTCAAATTGCATACCTTCAACAACATCTAATGATGTATCGATACTTTGAGATTCTTCAATCGTAATAACACCGTCGCTACCAACACGTTCCATAGCGTCTGCGATGATTTTACCTACTCCAGTATCTCCTGATGAGATTGCTGCAATTTGTTCGATTGATTCGCTGCTGTCTACTTTAGTCGAGATTTCTTCTAAAGCTTTAACTGCTGCTTCAGTTGCTTTTTCAATCCCACGGCGTAGACCAACTGGGTTTGCACCCGCTACAACGTTTTTCATTCCTTCTTGTACAATCGCCTGTGTTAAAACAGTCGCTGTTGTTGTTCCGTCACCCGCAATATCGTTTGTCTTGCTCGCAACTTCAACAACTAATTGGGCACCCATGTTTTCGAAATGATCGTCTAATTCGATTTCTTGTGCAATCGTTACACCATCGTTTGTAATTTGTGGTGCACCATAAGATTTATCTAATAAAACGTTACGCCCTTTTGGACCTAATGTTACTTTAACTGTATCTGCTAATTTGTTTACGCCAGCGATTAATGCTTGACGTGCATCTGAAGAATGTTTAATTTCTTTAGCCATTATTTCAGTAAACTCCTTTTTAGTTAGATATTGTATAGATTATTTTGTTACAACTGCGATAATTTCGGTATCTTTAATGACAAGGTATTCATTACCATCGTGTTTAATTTCAGTGCCTGCATATTGTTCAAAAACAACTTTGTCGCCAACACTTACTTCTACTGGTAAACGTTCACCATTATCTAAAAGTTTTCCGTCCCCAACTGCTACTACGTTCGCTAATTGAGATTTTTCTTTCGCTGAATCTGGTAGTACGATTCCACTTGGTGTTGAAATTTCCTCTTCGAAAATTTCAAGTAAAACACGGTTTCCTAATGGTTTTAACATTTATAAATCCCTCCAAAATTCTATTATCTTAAAATAATTTAATTAGCACTCGACTTCATCAAGTGCTAAACACATAATATAGTATATGGAAAATACCCCTCACTTGCAAGCCAGATTCATCGAAGGTCCAGCGAACTTTTTGTGAAATTTCTACGAATTTCACTCCCTCATCTCACAAACTTGTTAAATAACATTTCTGAAATGTTATAATTATGCTATCATTAAGTAAATTCATCTACATCGTAGGCTAGGAGTATTTTTTTGAAACCAAATTATTTTGTAGGACCAATCGTCTTACGTTACTTATTTTTTGTGGTAAATTTCTATTTCACCATTCGAACGACTTCCGCTTTCGGCTGGAGTTTCTTAACAATTTTACTGGCTATTTTCACAACACGAGACTTCGTTCATGCGGTTCGTTTGACCCAAGTTTATCTTGAAATTAAAAAACACAGCGATACCAAAAAATAAAAACTCCTCTCTCACTTGGAGAAAGGAGTTCATTTTTTTGTATTAAGCCAACTACTCAGTGCCATCGTCAACAATAGACTCACTGTATTGGACAAAATAAATCAGAGATTGCAATTCGTTACTTAAATCTACGTTTAAGACACGTACGTTATCTGGTACCGATAGGCGAATTGGTGTAAAGTTCATGATTCCTTTGATACCCGCTTCGACTAAATGGTCCGCAATGTCTTGTCCGTAATTACCCGGAACGGCAATAATCGCTACTTCAAATTGTTGTGCTTCCACTTGGGCTTCTAAATCATCTATGTGGTAAATTGGCACTCCTTCTAAAATAGTGTTTGTAATGTTATCATTTGTATCAAAACCAGCACTAATTCGAATACTATTTTGACCTTGGAAATTGTAGTTCAATAGGGCACGGCCTAAGTGACCGACACCAACTAACGCAACGTTCGTTAATTGTTCTTGGTTTAATTGTTTACTGAAGAAGTTCATTAGATCTTCTACATCGTAACCATAGCCTCGTTTACCGAGTGCTCCAAAGTATGAAAAATCGCGTCGAATTGTCGCGCTATCAATTTTCACTGCTTCACTTAGGTCTGCTGAAGATACTTTTTTCTTTCCAGAACTAAAGAGATATTTTAAATAACGATAATATAATGGCAAGCGTTTTGCGGTTGCTTTTGGAATTTTTTTATCTGGCATCTTTATTCTCCATTCTTCTGTCTTGATATTGCGAGCCGATTCGTGAATCGCTAAACATCTCGCACTAAAGATTCCTATTTCATATTATAACAAGATAAATACTTTAATGGAAGTCTTTAGACTACTTTTTTCACAAATGCATTTGGTTACACTTACTTTAAACACAACATTTAAACAGAAACAGTTCAGACTATGCTACACAAATCACATGGCTATAGGCTTCTCTTTTTAATTATGGTAAAATATTGATGATTTTAGAAATGAGGTTTTACACTTATGTTATTACAAACTCAAAACGTAACACGCCGTTTTGGCGGTGAAGTGCTCTTCAGTGGCATCACGTTTGAAATAAAAGACAATGCCCGCATCGGTCTTGTTGGAAGAAACGGTGCAGGTAAATCCACCCTATTAAAAATTATAGGTGACATTGAAGCACCTGACGAAGGACAAGTCATTAAACGAAAAGACTTGACCATTGGTTTCCTTGATCAACATGGCGGATTAGAATCCGACCGTTCAATCTGGGATGAAATGCTTGAAATTTTCCGCCCTATTTTAGAAATCGAGCAGAGAATGCGCGATTTAGAACAAAAAATGGCGAACAGTAATCAAATGGACGAACACGATTCTGAAAGTTTATATAAAGAATACAATCGTCTACAAGAAACATTTGATCGTCGAAACGGTTATGGCTATCGTAGTGAAATCAAAATGGTTCTTCACGGATTCCAGTTTTTTGAAGAAGATTACGATAAACCAATCGCTCATTTATCGGGTGGCCAGAAGACGCGACTTTCTCTAGCTAAACTACTATTAGAGAAACGTGACTTACTTATTTTAGATGAGCCGACGAACCACTTGGATATTGACACCCTTTCTTGGCTTGAAACGTACCTAATGAACTACCGTGGTGCATTGGTTATTGTGTCTCATGACCGCTACTTTTTAGATAAAATAACAACCGAAACCTATGAAATGAATTTCGGTCAATTAGACTATTTTAAAGGAAACTACTCGGCTTATCTAGAGGAAAAGGCCGAAAGATATGAAAAACAACAGAAAGACTTCGAAAAGCAACAAAAAGAAATTGCCGATATGGAAGACTTTATTGCTAGAAACCTAGCTCGTGCCTCAACAACTAGACGAGCACAATCCCGTCGTAAACAGCTTGAGAAAATGGAGCGTATTTCACAGCCGAGAGGCGATGAACGCGCCGCTTACTTTGCCTTTACACCGGAACGTGAATCTGGGAACGTTGTTTTACAAGGGAAAGAGTTATCTGTCGGTTACAAACCGGATACCGTGTTGAGCGAAGGGATTAATCTTAATATTCGTAAAGGGGATACGATTGCTTTAATCGGACCAAACGGAATTGGGAAATCAACCTTACTAAAAACACTCGTCAGTAAAATCCCGCCAATGGCTGGTGAAGTGTCTCTTGGAACAAAAATTGACATTGGATATTATGAACAGGAACAAGAAAACTTAACGCCAAATAAATCAGTCCTCAACGAAGTGTGGGATGACCATCCGCTGTTAAACGAAGAAACGATTCGTACGTTCTTAGGT
>CAMYQS010000122.1 GCA_947296835.1 uncultured Atopostipes sp. | reverse complement strand
GTTCTCAATTGAGTAACGAACACCCGCTTGTGCTGCTAGGTTAACCACAATTTCCGGTTTGTATTCCGCAAACAGTGCATCCACTTTCTCTTTATCTGAAATGTCTAACTCAATAAATGTGAAGTTTTCATATTTATTCAGCATCTCTAGACGGTCATACTTTAATGTCACATCATAATACTCATTTAAATTATCGATACCGATAACCGTGTGCCCCTGTTCCATCATCTCTTTGCTTAAAAAAGAGCCAACAAAACCAGCTGCCCCAGTTACTAGAATATTTTTTGTCATTTACTTGCCCTCCATCTTAAAAATATCGCCTGTTCATTATAACGAATTAAAAGAAAAGATTCATCTCGAAACTAGAATTAACAGATTCTTTTTGTGAAATTCTCGTAAACTCATTTTAGGAACAAAATTATTCATCCTATCATTTGGGTATCACAAACACACTTTGATGATAGGTATTTTATAATTACTCTGTACAAATACTTTATTTTATTTACAATCGTAATAACAAAGAGGCTAGCAATAAATATAACATGGCAAAACTCGGTATTATTCTGAGTCTTTTTGCCGTATTATTAATACCGATATTTGCAAATGATGGGATTGACAGCACGCTTCTTGAGATAGATGAACCGGAAAGCATTATAGATAATGACATAGGTTCAAAAACAGCTACAGATTTACAGGAATTACAACGTAGAGAGTCAGAAAGAAGAGGTAAAAGGAATCGTAGATACCAACAACGTAAAAAATATCAAAATGATTAGCTTAAGATAGAGTCTTTGTACAAGCAAATACAATCTGGTCTCAATATCATCATCTTTTTTCTATTTGTTCCTGTAAAAATACCCGTCACTATTCATTCCGTGACGGGCATAAGCTTGATTATCGGTTAAAATACTGACGGTGCAGTTCTTTAACTTCTTCGGCTAATTCTGGAACGGGCCCGTCAACTTTTGCGTTCACAATCACATCTTCAATCGCTAGTGGATTGACTCGCGGTGTCTCTTCAATACCCATTTCTTCTTTCCAGTGACCGAATTGTTCAGATGAACTAACGTAAACGATACGCCCTAATCCGACCATTCCGTGTGCAGCCGAACACATTGGGCAATGCTCGCCTGATGTATAGACGGTCGCTTCCGCTCGATCGGTTTCATCCATATTCTGCCCTACCCAACGCGCGATATTAAACTCCGGATGTTGCGTATAATCGCCATCTCCAATGTGGTTGTGGTCTTCGAATAACACTTCTCCATCTTTTGAAACTAAGACGGATCCAAAAGGCTGGTCGCCTTTCTCTAAGGCTTCACGTGCTAACTCAACACAACGTTTCAAATGCGTTAAATCAATTTCTGAAATCATGAACATCTCCCTTTCCAATACTATACGTCTATTATATAGGAAGAGAGAACACTTCTCGATTGAAAAGTGTTCCCTCAACATTCTTAATCTATTTTTCGACTGCGATAATAAATAATCGTAACACCCGCTATTCCAATAATAGTCAATAGGAAGCCTACTTTTAAGAATGGTGTTTCATAGACAAATTCAACCACGTGTTCTCCGGCTTCTAGCGGAATACCAATGAAACTCATATTCACTGTCTCTATGGCCACTTCTTCTCCATCGACTAAAACACTCCAGCCGTTTGAAAAAGGTACACTTGTCACTAACATTCCACCATCTGACTCTACGGTTCCTTTGACATATTCATCGCTGAACGTTTCGATGTCCATGCCACTTCGTTGTTTGCGATCTGCAAAGGAAGCAGATTGTGCTGGCATATATGGTCGAGACACGACGGTCACTTTATCAAACTCGTAATGCCCTTCATCTTCAAACTGAATCCCCAATGACAATTGTGGTTCGGTTACTTCGTTTAAATGTAATAAGATATTCTCTCGTTCAAAATAAGAACTAAAACTATATTGATTCACTTGTGTAGTAGCTTTAGCTTGTCCATTGAAATAAGTATTCAATGTGTAACCGGTATTGACACGCGCTCCGGGGAAGCTTTCCGGTGGCGTGTAGGTGATCCCTTCTATATATAGGAAGACTTCTTGATTGATAAAGGCGTTTGGTTTTTCAAACTGCAGCACCAAGGTACTATCTTTTTCCGTTACTGTAATTGCTAACGGTTCATTTAACAAAGCACCCACTTCATAATCAATTCGATTAAATGTTTCCCAATAGCCTTGGTGTGAAATGAAAGCCGGCGGTAATAACAGTTCCTGCATATTTGGCTGTTCTTCATCTAAAAACACAGCACGTTCTAACATGTTTTCACGTTGCACCGGATGCATTTCTGCCAATTCTTCCGTTAAAACATACTCATCTTCAACATAAGCAAATGGTCGAGCATTCGCTGTCTCAGCCACTAACATACCGGCTTCAGTATCTGATAAGCTTTCGTTTACTTCATAACTCGATGGTAAGTACGGTTCGTTCTCTACATCTGTTAAAATATAACGAACACCCATCGCTTGGTTTGCGATACGACGGTCATCAATCCCACTTCGTAAGGGTTGAATAGTCTGGTATTGGCTATTTTCAATAATCTGAGAAAAATCGGATACATCACCATTCGTTATCGAGGCGTATGAATTCATCCCATTTATATCCAACCAAGCATAATGATTTCGCACATGCGGATCTTGCGAAGTCACGCCTACACGATACCATTCCTCTTCTGGCAATTTCTCTTCTAATCCAGCAAAGATATTCTCATAGGCATCATCGATTGTCCCGTAATCTTCCGTACCTGTAATGGCATTTTTTCCAAATGGCAGGTAAAAAATTAAAGCATTCATCGACATATTAAATAGTACTAATCCGAGGATGAGTTGTTTCACCATCTTTGGTTTAAAGACGTCTCCATAAGAGCAGGTCCACACATAAAACGTTCCCCAGCCAACCACTAATGGTGTTAGATATAAGAAGTACTCATGTGTTACGAACGTAAGGATTCCGTAACCTAAAGTAAACAGAATCATCAACCACTTCATCCATCGTAAGTCTTTGGGTTTTATTTCATCAAAATGCTCTAATAAATGTACTAACGCTAAGGCAAAGAAAAATGGAAAAACAAAGGTAAATCGATTATACGGCGCAGACATGCCGTTCATAATTGACCCAAAAAACGGGAATAATAACATGATTAATAGCACGATGATACCCCAGAAAAGCCCTGGAACTTTGCGACGCGTGCGTGCTAGAAACGGCAAGCTCAACACAGCAACAACAGACATCCCCCCGACTGACCAAAAAATCGTGCCTGGAGTGATGGAGTTAATTAGCAATAACGCATAGTAATTTATTGGGTAAATAAATAGGGATATCGGTGGAAAATTTGGTGATCGCGAGGCCGATAAAAAGCCATAAACTTGTGGTAAAAAAACCACGCTTGAAATGAGTAGTCCTAATATGTAAAAAACTAAAAACTTCAGGAACCATTGTCCGAAAACTGGCCAACCATTTCCATAATCTGGGTAACGTAACAAAGCGTAAAAAACGGCTAATATCGTTAACATATAGAAAAAGTAAAAGTTCGAAATGGCGGCTAATCCAATCATCACAACGAACAATGCGCCGGATTCTTTTTGGAGTATTTTCTCAATACCTAATGCAATAAGTGGCAGGAAGATTAATGGGTGAATAAAGAATGGATGTCTCACCGCATTGTAAATCGTATAATGGCTGAACGCATAAAGAACGCTCGCGATTAGTGCACTCATTTCATTGAATTGCATCTTTCGTGCATAGAGTAAGAAACTAGCCCCCACTGCCCAAATTCGTACCAGCATCACCATGTGAAAGGCGAACTCTTCTGAACCTTGCGGAAATAACAGTCCTAGATAAACAAAGGGATCCCCGACGACATAATAGCCGTAAGTTAGGAGCGTGTCTTGCCCGAGGCCAATCGACCAGTCCCATTGCTGCCAATCGCCCGTCTGGAAAAAAGTACGAATCATGTTTAAGTACTGGCGGAAAAACGGATAATGCTGGTGAAAGCCATCTCCTTGATGGATAAACGTTTTGCCTTGAATGATAAACGGGATAAAAATAATCGCCGCCATCAGCAAAAATAGACCTGAATATTTCAGGAACGTCTTTTTATTCACGCGTGTCATACGTCTCTCCCCTTTATTTGAAGATAAATAATTTACTAAAAACATAATTTAAAATAACAACGATAAATTGGGTCAGTAGTTTCGCAATATTCGTGTCGATTGAAATCAGATCAACCAGCATCCACATCGCAGCCATATCAGCCAATCCTGATACGAGACGGAAGCCTATAAACTTCAGAAACTCTTTCATATTTTCGTTGAATGTCATATTTCTTGTTTTAAATACAAATAATTTATTTGTGATGTACGCAAATAATATTGATAATACAATCGCAACCGCATTGGCGATTAAGTACGGCCAACCAAGTAATGTTTCAAATATAAAAAAGGCGACGATATTTACTAGGGTCGTTAAGCCACCGAAGATAATATAGTCAATAATTTCACGGTATTTATTATATAATTTCATCATTTTTTTAGTCCTGTTCTCTTTCTTTTAATTCTCGAGTAACGTCTCGCACAAAATAAGACGGTCGATGTTTTGTTTCAATAAAAACACGCGCTAAATATTCCCCAATGGCTCCGAGTGAAATGAGTTGGATGCCGCCTAGAAAGACAATCGCAGCCAGTAGCGTCGGATAGCCGGATACGTCCGATCCATAGAATATCGCTTTGTATAATTCAATCGCTAAAAACGCAAAGGAAATCAGCGAAATAATGACTCCAATAACAGACCACATGCGTAGCGGTGCGGTTGTATAAGATGTGATGCCGTCAATCGCTAAGCGAAACAGTTCAGATAAGCGCCATTTTGTTTCACCCGCAACGCGTTCTTTTTCATCATAAGCTAGTGCTTTTTTCTTGAAACCAATATAGGCGTAAAGTCCTTTTGTATTACGCTCACTCTCACGTAAATCTTTTAGTGCGTCAATACATTTACGGTCCAGTAAACGGAAATCTCCAGCAC
>CAMYQS010000121.1 GCA_947296835.1 uncultured Atopostipes sp. | reverse complement strand
CGATTAACTCAATTGAATCGGGTGTGCCAAATGCGATTCGAGTAGCGGATGAAATGGGCGACAAGATAAACTTCTTAGGGGTCCGTTTAGACTCAGGAGACTTATCGTACCAATCAAAACGTGTACGTGAATTATTAGATCGAGCAGGTTACACGGAGGCAAAAATCTTTGCTTCAAACGACTTAGATGCGAACACGATTTTAAGCTTGAAAATGCAAGGAGCTAAAATTGATGTTTGGGGCGTAGGAACGAAGATGATTACCGCTTACGACCAACCAGCTTTAGGCGCGGTCTACAAGATTGTTTCCGTTGAAGGGCCCGATGCTGAAATGCACCATACATTAAAATTAACAGCAAACGCGGAAAAAATTACAACACCAGGTAAAAAACAAGTTTGGCGTATTCGTTCGAATAACGACACAAAGCCAGAAGGTGATTTGATTACATTAGATCACGAAAGACCTGATGAATTAGATGAATTGTTCATGTTCCACCCACAATACACGTATATCAACAAAACGGTAACTGACTTCACTGCACGTCCATTATTACGAGATATTTTCGTGGATGGTAAACTAGTTTATGAATTACCTGAACTAGATGAAATTAAAGCCTATACGAAAAAACAATTAGCGGAGCAGTATGAAGAGCACCGTCGTATCTTGAATCCAGAGCAATACCCAGTTGATTTATCACAAGATTTATATGATGCAAAAGTTGAAACAATTAATTATTTCCGAGAATTATCTTAAAGTAGATAGGATAACCCGAAACGGATAGTGAGGAGAATAGACCTATGAGCACTTTACAGGAAAAAATTATAAAAGAAATGGGTGTCAAACCCACAATTGATGTACAGGATGAAATCCGAATCACGATTGATTTCATGAAAGATTATCTATACAAACACCCATTTTTAAAAACGCTCGTATTAGGTATTTCAGGTGGACAAGATTCAACCTTACTTGGAAAACTTGCACAAATGGCGATGGAAGAAATGCGTGACGAAACAAAAGATGAAGCGTATCAATTTATCGGCATGCGACTACCTTATGGCGTTCAGTTTGATGAAGCGGATGTTGACTTAGCTTTTGAGTGGATAGCACCAGATAAAATAATTGACGTGAATATCAAATCAGCAGTAGACGCGCTAGTTGAACAGTTTACAAACGAAGATTTTGAGATTTCAGACTTCAATAAAGGAAACATCAAAGCACGTCAACGTATGATTGCACAATTTGCGGTCGCGGGCGATGCGAAAGGTGTCGTATTGGGAACGGATCACGCAGCGGAATCAATTACAGGCTTTTACACAAAATTCGGTGATGGTGCAGCAGACTTAATGCCATTGTTCCGTTTGAATAAACGACAAGGGGCTGCCATATTAGAAGAGATGGGCGCACCCGAACAACTCTATAAGAAAATACCGACTGCTGATTTACAAGATGGCAAGCCAGGTTTAAGCGACGAAGATGAATTAGGCGTGAGCTATCAAAATATCGATGATTATTTAGAAGGCAAGGATATTCCAGTGAAAGCAAAGGAACGACTTGAATCTTTATATATAAATTCGAGACATAAAAGACGAACACCAATTACGGTATTTGACGATTTTTGGAAAGAGTAGAGGATACGTGAAATGGCAAAAACAATAATTAATGCTAAAATTTATACAGGTGAAGATACGATTGAATCAGGCTACATCCGATTTGAAGATACGATTTTAGAAGTTAATTCGATGGCAGACTATCAAGAGAACCCAGCGGATGAAACGATTGACGCGAATGGCCAATCAATTGTTCCCGGATTTATCGATGTGCATAGCCACGGTGGTTACGGCATTGATAACATGGATGCAAATCCTGAACTAATCAATGTCATGACTAAAAAAATGTTGGCAGAAGGAATTACAAGTTACTTCCCAACAACGATGACACAATCGGACGAGAACATTGAAAAATCACTAGCAGGCATCGCTGTATCCGCGGAGTCCAACCCAATGATTCAAGGTATTCACTTAGAAGGGCCCTTTGTTTCACCAGCTTATAAAGGGGCACAACCCGAGCAATTTATGCGTAAAGCGGATGCTGAAACAATGAAACGTTGGAACGAGATTAGTGGTGGAAATTTACGTCTTGTAACTTATGCACCTGAAATGGGAGACGTTTCAGACTTTGAAACTTACTGTGTTGAGAATAATATTGTGCTAAGTGCAGGTCACTCTGGCGCAACTTATGAGCAGTTAATGGATTCTAAGGTCT
The DNA here is from genome assembly GCA_947296835.1 of uncultured Atopostipes sp. Classification (GTDB taxonomy): domain Bacteria; phylum Bacillota; class Bacilli; order Lactobacillales; family Carnobacteriaceae_A; genus Atopostipes. Next base: position 2,809 of record CAMYQS010000121.1, on the reverse strand, counting down.
CACATGTGACGCATTTATTTAACGGTCAACTCGGTTTACACCACCGTGAAATTGGAGTAGCGGGCTTCGCCTTACTTGAAGATGATGTTTATGCTGAAATGATTGTCGATGGTTTCCACATTACACCAGCGATGGTGAAATTAGCTTATAAGACAAAAGGTGCCGACAATATTCTGCTAATTACCGATTCAATGCGTGGCAAAGGTCAAACTGAAGGCGAAAGTGAATTAGGTGGTCAAAAAGTATTTGTTAAAGATAAACAAGCTCGCCTAGAAAATGGTGCTTTAGCCGGATCGGTCCTAACTTTTATTGACGCATTCAAAAATATTTTAGAATTTACTGGCTGTAGTATAGAAGAAGCTGTTAAAATGAGTTCAGTAAATCAAGCACGAGAATTTGGTTTAACAAACAAAGGACAATTAAAAGTTGGTCTGGATGCAGATATTGTCATCCTTGACGAAACATTAAATGTTCATAAAACAATATTGGGAGGAAAAATACATGAGTTCAAATAATATCGAAGTTATTGTTGTAAAAAATGCACAAGAAGGCGGTAAAAAAGCGGCTGAATTGGTTGCAAACGAATTAGAAAAAGGTCTAAAAGTTATTGGTTTGCCAACAGGAGGCACGCCAGAAACAATGTATGCTGAGTTAAGAGATAGCGACTTAGACTTTTCAGATGTTGTGGCGATTAACTTAGATGAATACATCGGTTTAGGTGCAGATCATCCACAAAGTTACGCATACTTTATGAACGAACAATTATTCAATCACAAATCATTTAAGGAAACACATGTACCAGCTGGTTTAGCTGACGAAGAGGAAGAAACAGCACGTTACAACAAAGTTATCGAAGACAATCCGATTGACCTACAAATTTTAGGAATCGGAACAAACGCTCACTTAGGTTTCAACGAACCTGGAAGCGACTTTGACGGTTTAACGCGTAAAGTTGATTTAGTAGAATCAACCATTGAATCAAATAAAATTTACTTTGATTCAGTAGATGACGTACCTCGTACAGCATACTCAATGGGGCTAGGCTCAATCATGGGCGCGAAAAAAGTTCTATTGTTAGCTTACGGTGAAAATAAAGCTGACGCGATTGCAAATGCAATAAATGGCGATATCACTGAAGATGTACCAGCAAGTATTCTACAAAAACACGATGATGTCGTATTTATCATCGACGAAGCAGCAGCAAGCAAACTATAATTAATGATTATAAAAGCAAGAAGGCACAGATTAATTTCTGTACCTTCTTTTTTTAGTTTTTAGAACACAAAAGTAGTCATGCGATTTCAAAATCCCAATTTAAAAAGGCTAGACTCTAAGAGCCTAACCTTTGTATACTGTATTTTATTAATATTAGTGATTATCAGAAGTCTCTTCATCTTGCTCTGAAGGAGAGGCGAGAGTTTCTTCTGTTGCAGAACGAATTTCAGGTGTCGTCGTGTCATCCGCTGCTAAGTGCTCTTGTAATTCTAATTGAACCTCTTCTAGCGAACTAGAAAACGGCTCCCAGACATAAACGTCATGGCCATAATGCGGGAAGTATACGCGGTCATCTGCACCCGTAATCGTTAACTGTTCGATATTTCTTAATGTTGTTGTATAGTTCGCTGCAATGGATAAAATATCTGAGCTTCGAGCATTCGTTTGTAAGTATGGTTGAACGGCATTTAATATACCGGGTAAATTCGATATGCTATTAAAAGAAACCAATTCTTTCAATACTTCAGCAATCACTTCTTTTTGACGGTCCTGGCGACCAAAGTCTCCACGAGGATCTTTCTTACGCATCCGCGCGTAACCAAGAGCTTCTGCACCGGTCAAATCTTGAATACCTTTTTCGATACGGATTGGATCACTTGGATTCTCATAGTTACTCTCAACGAAAGCCAATTCCGAATCAACCGTGATTCCACCAACGGCATCGACTAACTCGATTAAACCTCTAAAATCTAACGTCGCATAAAAATCAATATCAATATCTAAAAACTCACCGACCATTTCACGAGCGCGTCTAGCGCCACCCGTAGCATAAGCCGCATTCATCTTTTCAATTGTTCCATTTGGAAGTGTAACCAATGTATCGCGTGGAATAGAAACCATCTTCATACTTTCCGTTCGAGGGTTAACTGTTGCGACGATAATCGTATCACTACGACTTATGCCTCCATCTTCAACATCCACACCTAAAATTAATGCCGAGAAAGGCTTAGCTTCTCGTACTTGTTTTGTAATTTCAATCGCTTCAGGGGTCTCCACTGTATTGTCATCATCACTAATTCCACCTAAGAATGAAACAACCTTACTCCCGTAATATCCGGTCACTCCACCAATCAAAATGGAAGTTAAAATAAATACACTCAAAATGGTTTCGAAAACTCGTCTTTTATTTACTTTTTTCTTTCTTACATGTTTTTTAGAACGCATGTATAACCTCGATTCTTATTAAGCTTTTTATCACTTTCAGAAGTACAAGTGTATTATATTACCCTCTGAAATGCAACGCATATTTGTGTATTACTCAGGGACGTCAACCTCAATCCAAGCTTTCTTCCCAACAACGATATCGGCATCATCACTCGTCCAATTAATAATATCATTCTTAAACGCTTCCTCATCCTCAACAGGGACAACACAATGAAACGTCACATTATCTGTATATGAAACGTCTTGCACCGTAACATTCGCCTGGCGAAGCGAGTGCTCAACGCCACCACTTTGCGAATAATTTACAGTTACATCAACCAGTAACTGTAGTTGACGTTCAATCATACCAATTTCTTTAACAGCCTCATTC
>CAMYQS010000120.1 GCA_947296835.1 uncultured Atopostipes sp. | reverse complement strand
GAAATTCATCCTAGTACTGAAGTACCAGGTTTTCTTTCGGTGCGACTTTTATAAATATGTTTCGCATGTTTAAAAATGATCCCTTATCCGAACCCCTCAAATACATCAGGTATATTAACCCCACAAGTGAACTTAAAACGATGAAAGCCAAAATTCTGATTGTTACGTCATAATAATACATTTCCATCTATATACCACACTCTCCCTAACTTGGTATACAGATTTTAAGTCAAAACGACAAAATATCAAAAAATCTATACAGACATAACACAAACCCCTTTTTGTGAAATGAAGCCCCGTCAAAATAGGTTTGCATAACCCACTAGGGCTCTATATAATAGGGGACGTGAGTTTTTTTATATGAGGAGAAAATAGATATGTTTTTTGGCGTAATAATGGATGGTTTAGCCATCTTTTTTGGTGGACTATTAGGTTTACTATTTAATAAAGGAATTCCCGATCATTTAGAAAAAGCAGTCATGAAGGCTGTCGCAGTCAGTGCTATTTATATAGGGGTACGCGGTATGGGTTCTGGTGAGAACACAATCTTTATCATTTTATCAATGGTACTAGGTGTTGTAATCGGCGAAGTACTCGGTATGGATGACAAGATTACTCGCTTTGCGGATAAACTAGCAGCGAAAATTGCGAGTAAAAATAGCAATTCAACATTCGCAGAAGGTTTAATTACAGGAAGCTTAATTATGGGTGTAGGCGCCTTATCAATTATGGGCCCTCTCGAGAGTGGCTTAACAGGAACGCATGACATCATGATGACCAACGCTGTAATCGATGCTTTTACAAGTATTATTTTAGCTTCTAGTTTAGGGATTGGTGTCGTATTTTCTGCCATACCAATTTTTCTTAGTAAAGCGACGGTTGTTATTTTTGCGGGCAGTTTAAACATACTGTTAACAGACATAATGATCAACGACATCAATGCTATTGGTGGAATTTTAGTCATGCTAATCGGTTTAAACCTTTTAGAAATAACGGACATTAAGATTATGAACTTTGTCCCCGCAATCTTCGTACCCATGCTACTCTTTTTCTTATACTAAAATCATATTGTATCTGTTTCAGGAACTTTAGCTGCTCTTAATGCCCACTCAATATTCATGCCTACTATCGAAGCAATCATAACAAAACCACCCAACAAATTCCGTTGAGTGGTTTTTTAATATATTATTGTATTCTATCGTTTGTCTATTTCATCTGAATCGACATAATCTGTGCCCGTCACGTCACTCTCAAAATCCTCGGGATCATCAAAGTGTGTGGGTTCTTTATCTTTTCGATTTTGATCGGTTTCATAAACACCATGAAAATCACCGTTATCGTAAGCATCATTGGATACATCGTTCATGTCGGCTGCCTTCAATTCAGTGTCGGTTTCATATAAGGTTGTACCTTCATCGTTAGCAGAGTTCTCCGGCTCTTTTCTTTCTCTAACCGCAATAACGGTATAGCCCGCGTTGATATCTTTTTTATAAGGTTCAATCAACTCTGCCTCGCTATCGCTAAGCTCAGTTCCCTCATCATCATAAGAAACCATGTGCTTCACTTTATCCCAGAGCGATTCGTTGTCAGCATTGTTAACGGTCTTCGTTTCATCCGCAAGCATATCAATGTCATACGTTTCTTCAAACTTCTTAAGATTCGAATTGTCCGTATAGAGTGTTACGTCATCTCGAGTGTAGCCTTCCCGCTCCAGCCTTTGTAGCGTAGCCTTTACATCTTCTGGATTTCGATACTTTCCAATCATGACTTTTTTCGATTTCTTCATCTGAATTCCTCCTATTTGGTTGCGAATGAAGAATTTTTATACAACCAAATTTTATAAAATGCACAGAGGTATTACAATTGATACGCTCAGAGTGGTGATTTTACGTATTTTACACACTGTGGCACAATTCCCAATTGACGTCATGTAAATATAACTTACTGGACTATAATCCGTAAATGACGTCATGTAAACCAATTATGTATGACTATAGTTTTGAAATGATGTCATGTAAAATAATTTTTTAGTCACATATTTCCAAATTATATACACATATAAGCAGAATCATTAAGAAAAAACTCCTAGATTTCTCTAGGAGTTAATCTATTCATCTTTTAAGTCGACAATTTCACCCATGTCCGGTAGCCATACCGACGAAGCATCGATGAAGTTGCTATTGTCCTCTGCTTGTCCGCGAATATTCGATGGGATTTCACCATTCAGTTGCTTGCGAATACTTTGAGAACGTAAGATACTGAAATTTTTAATCGTTTCGACACCTGTTAAGTAATCTTCGTGTAAAATGAAAGCGGTTGGATCCTTCTCGACATAAGGCGAAATCATTTTAGTCACTTCAGCGACCAAGTCTTCAAAGTAGCCATTTTCAAAATAGTTCGTTATAAAGTAATCAAAATATTCATGGTACTGTCGGTAGTGTTCATCAACCAACATCAAGTTATGATAAAGTGGACGCTTCAGCATAATCTCACCCGAAGCAGGCGTGTCGATTGGGTAGTTCACATAAAGTTCAGCATCATTAATGGGATTTGGCATCCCTAATGAATACGTACCAAACGCGAGGTTATAGTCCCAAGGCAACATCGAAATCATACCATCTTCCTCATACAGAAAGTAGTTGTGACCCGTCCGTCCTAAATAGCTATCCAGATTCACGACAAACACTTGCGCCACGAAGAAGCGTAGGACTTCATCGACATTTATCACCGATTCTAAATCTTCTCCCGTGGATAAAACACGCAAGGCTTCAACCACACGTTTTTCATCCGCTTTGGTCGTTTTGAATTTCGCATTGTCGAAAATCCCTGGGTAACTAACCGGATCGTCATCGATATAACGCAAAGCTACATCCTCATTTTCATCCTCTAAACTGCGGTAACCTGGTTTGTAAAGCTGGCCATAGTCTTTACCAAAATTACGCTGAGCAAAGGCTTCTTCCGGTTCTTCTATCGCTAGAAAAAGACCCCAATCTTCGCCGTTTACTTTCACCCAAGTATAGCTTGTTAATGGAGATGGCACGTCTAAAAATTCCATCATGTCATACGTTAAATACGATTTTAAATAACTATTATCTTGAAAGGAAGAATCCAATGAAAATTTATCCAGGCCATAATAATGATTAAAGCCATAGTGATCCATTTCTATTTTTAAACTAAATCGTTTATGCCCATATCGATCCGTTAAGCGTAAGGAGTTATTTCCTTTTGTACGAATACCGACATCACGAAACAGCTCTCCATCGACTAAAATATTTGCTCGATGGTATTCTTCATCAAGGGCATTTTCTAAGATATTCGCCCAATCTTTTTCATCTATTTGAATATCAATTTCATGGACCATTGTTTTATCAAATAAACGGTCTTCATAACCCGGATTACGTGATGCCGATTGTAGTCCGAATTTCTCTCCGTTAATAAAAACAAACGTCAGGAATAGAGTTAGTACGCCAACAATTAACACAATCCAATCAAACTTTTTGTCTTTTATCATGCCATCAACTCATATAGTCGCCATTATAAGAGACTAAGATGGTGTTGGTCACACCCGGAACCTCCGCTAATTGATGCATAAAATCCGTATCATCACTCTTCAGGCGCACTTCGTAGTTTAGTTCAATTTGATTCGGGACAACACTTTTACTTTTTAGCGCGAGTTTTTTTACATGTTGTTGCACATGCGCTTTAACTTCGGCTTCTATTTCACGATTCTCACAATGAACTACTAAAATATACGGTTGATCAAAGGTTTGACGTGAGGAGAAAACCAATAGGACGACCCCGATAAGAATACTGCCAAATACCGCTAATGGAATTAATCCTGCAGCAAGTACAATCCCCACCGCAATGCTCCAAAATAAAAAGGCGATATCTGAAGCTTCTTTAATCGCTGTACGGAAACGCACAATCGACAGCGCCCCCACCATTCCAAGGGACAGAACGATATTACTCGTTACGGCTAAAATGAGTAGCGTCGTAATCATCGACAAGGCGATCAATGTCACCCCAAAGCTCGATGAATACATGACACCGGCATAGGATTTCTTATATACAAAAGCAACAAACAAGCCCAGCGCGAATGATAGCGTTAGGGCTAACACCATATCCAATACCGGAATGGAATCTACATTCTCTAAAAAACTGGACTTAAAAATATCTTGAAAGTTAAACGTCATCTTAAAAACTCCTCGTCATAATTAATCAAAGCGGCGACTCAATGCGTATTTTGAATTTTCTCGTGCTTGTCGATTAGGGATTTGTACGGCTAATTTTACAATTTCTGGTAAAAACTCATCATACTTCACCTCAAAAATATTGAAGCCACGTTCCACATCCATATGAACAGCATTTACATCTAGGAAGTGCTTGGAATCCAGTGTTGTCCGGACATTACGATCGACTGTAATCCGAACATTGCCTGGTATATATTGAAAAGCTTCGCGCTCATAAGTCACAATCGACTTCGGTTTCAATAACTGGCCTCTCATCTTACTGTACAACTCAATCATTAGCGCATCTTCGCTGTGTAGTAGGAAGTCAGTTTCACCACGGAGAATTTTCTCCACCTGTTCTTTTGAGATCCGTGTATTAAATTTGGCATTCATCTTTGCTCTCTTGATTTTCTTCTCTAATCGCATAAAACTCAAGTCATCATTGTAATAACGAATCCGAAATTTTTCACGCTCACTAACCCCATCTAGCTTCTGACGTAGTGCCTTATCGTTAGGCGTATCGAAGTACAAGCTGCTTACCCGGTAAATACCTGTTTCATCCGCAAAAGCATCATGTTGAAATAACTTCCGTAAACGGCTGGCCACAATATAGTCATCCGCTTGATTAATACTGAATTTGTATTCGTGACGCAGTTTCATCGGTGCTTTCGCTTTTATTGTAACCTACTCCTTTACTGTTATATCTTTCCTCAATCATAGCAAAACTTCTTGTTTATTGATAGATTTTATTGAACAGCGAGATAGTCCTATGTAAAAAGCAGCCCAGAGGGAACGGGCTGCTTATTTAGTCTTTCAGTCATATTGTGTTTTTGAATTAAACTAGTCGTAATCTGAGTCGTCATAGTCTGAGTCATCGTAGTCGGTGTCGTCGTAGTCGGTGTCGTCG
>CAMYQS010000119.1 GCA_947296835.1 uncultured Atopostipes sp. | reverse complement strand
TTTCACCAAATTTAGGTTCAAATTGATTTGCTAGCGTTAATGGGATGACCGTTACTGGTACATCTACACGATCTTCTGTTCCGTCTGGGTAAGTTACAACAACTGTCGCTGTTTGCGTATCAACTGTTTCACCGGATAAATCTAAGTTTTCTGCATTTTCAAATGCAAAGATTGTACTTTCTGGTAAGTCATCACTGTTTGAAATAACTTCTCCAGCTGGTGGTAATGTTGCTGATTCGTTTAGGTCAATCACAATTTCACCAAATTTAGGTTCAAATTGATTTGCTAGCGTTAATGGGATGACCGTTACCGGTACATCTACACGATCTTCTGTTCCGTCTGCATATGTGACGACAACTGTTACAACTTGTTGGTCGTTCATTTCACCAGAAAGATCTAGATCTTCTGCATTGGCATAAGCATACGTTGTGCCTTCCGGTAGTTCTTCAACGTTCGTAATAACCGATACTGCTTCAGGAAGTTCTGAAGTTTCGTTCAGGTCAATTACGATTTCGCCTGCTGTTGGTTCGTATAGGCCACTTACTGGTGTATCCGCGCCAACATAATGAACAATGACTTCATAAGTTGTCACGTTCCCCGCAAAATCTGTCAGTGTATACGTTAGGACATTTTTACCTTCGACTAGATTAACGAGGTCAGTAAGTGTCGCTTCAATATCTGTTGAACCAAAGCCTTGATCTGTATTGTCCCAATCAGCTAAGTAGTTCCCGTTACGTGTAATGTGTAGGACGCTTAAGTTATCACTTAGTGTTAAATCAATACGTGCTTGATTGTCGTTTAGACGACGAATTCGAACGCTTACGTCTTCAAAGACTGGATCAATTGTGTCAACCCAGAATCTTCTGACAATACTGAACTCTTCATCGCCATTTGTGACAAGGAACGGCATTTCATGGTAACCGTCTTCGACCGTGATGTACTCGTCAAACGTGTACACGCGACCGTAAAATACTTCTACGTCATCAATAATCACACTATAGTTGTCTACTGGTGTTAACAAGATTTCTTGATCACCTGCGTAGAAGCTTGAAATATCATTCATCCCATAAACCAAACCAGATACTCGCGTTTCTTTTGTATCATAAGCTGTTAATAGGCCAGGATTGTCTAATACAATTTGTGCTTGTGTATTTTCGTCCGGTTCTCTTATATCTTCCTCAATTGTTTTAAAATCTAATGTTTGAGGTGCTTGAAGTAAGTCCTTTGTAATTGATAAATAAAGTGGTTCTAATAATTGTAAACCGTCTGGGATATTTAGTGCTGTGACTAGATAGTTCCCTAAGTAAAGATTTTCAAAGTATTTCACGTAATCTCGCGAGTTAATCGCTACGACTTGGTGTTTCCCATCTTCACTTACTGCAACAACTTCCATGTTTTCAAAATCGAATTGCATGTCTTCTGGTGCGATTGATAATGGCCAGCCGTTAATGTCTGCAATAATTGATACACCTATTGAAGCTGGTGATTCGTCAACGACGACGACAGTTGCTTCTGAAACGTACCCTCTATTGTTGTCAGCTATTATGTTTAGCGTTGTACCCGCTGATTGAGGGTCAATTTCAACTATAAATAAACCATTTTCATCTGCGATAGCTGATCCTAAAACCGTCCCATCTTCTAATGTTACTATAACGTTATTTTCTGCTTCTACTGATCCTGAAACATTTTGGTGATGTGCTTGTACATTATCTACAATTGGTGTAGCAACAACAACTGTTTCATCCTTAAATGCTGGAATCATAATCTCTTGGACAATCGCGTTTCCAATGTTGTCTTGTCCCATTAAGACTAATGTTGTATCTGCATCTTGGTTTAATAATGACGTGATATCAATTAAGAAGGCTGAACGTTCACCAGAGAATTCGAAGCCGCCTAGGGTTGCGTCTCCAATTAATTGTTGTACTTCAAATGTTAATCCTCCACTACCATTTTCAACTGATGAGAAGGCTAGGTAAACTTTACCGTCTTGCTCAATAGTTTGTAATCCTTCAATTGTTGGTGCGGTGTTATCACCAATAATTTTGAAACGGAATGTTTGAGGAGTTGAGTCTAATGTACGTAAAAATTCAACTTCGTAGTAAACAATTTCGTTATCATATAGTGGGCGTCCATCAATCATGCCATCCCATAAAGCATTTGAGAAAAATGTGTATGGCATTGTTCCACGATTCATTCGTGTAATTTTTCGTTGGTTGTGGTAAGTCTCTAAGTTTCTTAGAACCTTGCCGTTTTCATCTGTAATACGAAAGTTAATTTGTTCTGTGTTACGTAACATTGTAGCCATAAAACCAAATGTCGACGAAGATGCATCTAATGCCAATTCACTATCCGGGTTCATATAGTTATCGCCATAAGCTTCTGCAAAATATAACGTGCCATCATCATATTTTACTGGCGTTGTAAATGTGAACGTTGGGTGTTTTGATGCATCTGAATCGTTTTCGTTCTCTTTCAATTCATCCGTTACCCTCGGTTCATCCCAGTTCCCGTAAAATCCAAGCACGGGTATTTGTAAACCTGTATGTTGATCTGTCATAACCAACTCGCCGTTTTCATTTAGCGAAAGTGGGTTGAACATTAAAAATCCTTCAACAAATTGGTTCCAAGCGATTGAATCCCTTGAAAAATCGAAACTAAATGTATATCTTGCGGGGTTATCTCTAGAGTTTGGATCAACTTTTACATAACGCTCACCATTCATCGCTGTTACTAAATCGGTTGATCTTAATAAAGAGAAGTCTAATCCTTCTCCCGCATTTCCTATCGTGTCTTTCATAAATAGATGCTCAACAGAATAGTATTTTACTTTGTCTGAAAAATTATAGAAATCCAATTCAAAGCTAAAGTTTTTATCCTTAATTGAACCTAACTCAACTTTTGCATTCTTCGAGTCCGATTCTACAACAACGACTTCTGTTGTTAAAGCACCTGCTAAATCCATCAACCCTGCACCTTGGCGACGAACAAAGTATGGCTTCTTATTTTCATCCAATAAAATATCAGCAGTGTTCATTAAGAGTGCTTTGGTTAATTCTGCACGTTCTTTATCCGTTAAACCTAGTTTTGTAAATACTTCATCTAATTTCAGACGTTGTTGAACTAATGCTGCGCCACCTGCGACGTGCGGAGCTGCCATTGATGTCCCTGACATCGTACTATATTCTCCGTCGTTTTGAGTTGAGTAGATTTGACCACCTGGTGCTGTAATTTCGGGTTTCATTCGTAAATCAGGTGTTGTACCCCATGAACTGAAATCACTCATTCTCCATCCTGATGGGTTTTCTGTTGAAATTTGTTCATCTGTAAATGTGATTGTTGCATTTAGTCCATTAACGATTGCGTTACCAGCAATTTCTCCAATAAAAACAAATGGAATGGTCGCGGTGTCTCCACCAGCCATGCTGATCAGCGCTTCACCACCGTCTGCATGGTTATAAACAATTAACCCCACAGCTCCAGCAGCTTCTGCATTTATTAAAGTATCGGTGAATGTATTCCCGCGACGAACTAACGCTACTTTTCCGCGAACATCGATACCTTCCCAATCAGCAGCAACACCTGGTGTCGCGCTATTTGCTCCAATGTGAACAATTTCTTGTGGTCCTGGTAATGTTGTTGCTGGATTTGGTGAACCTGAAGCAACTTGCATTGCTGCTGCACCTTTTTCACCATCAACTTCAAACTCAATCTTATCCGCTTGAACGTGTGTGTTCTCAACTGATCCTACTGAAATGGAGCCTTCATTCAGTGAAGGTGACCCAACTAAACCAACATCTGGGTTCTTAGCATATGGATACGTTAAGCCATAAACTAAGTAATTTCCAAAAACTTCTGAGCCTTCCATAATATGGTTTTCATTTCCACCTGAAATAGCAACAATAATACCATTCGCTACGGCTTTGTTAATCGCTAAGTCTTCAATCGACCCTGGGATGTAAAATCCTGCTGGCGATCCTAAAGACATATTGATGACATCTGCGCCTAGTAAAATCGCATCTTCAATCGCTCTTAGATAAACATCTGAGAATGTTGTTGCATACTGAATATCATCCGAGAATACTTTCATACCCAATATTTGAGATTCTGGGGCCACTCCTTTGATAAACCCGTTTGCTCCAACTGTACCGGCAACGTGTTGACCGTGATGGCCAGAATCACCGATATCAATGTAATTGTTGTTTAGGTCATAGTAGTTATAAGCATACGGAACTTTTTCGTTCACATATACACCAGGCAAACCTAACTGTGCAATCATATCACTCGTTAAAGCAGCTATTGATGCGTCCGTTAATTTTTGTAAGTCCGGGTGACTTGGGTCTGTCCCTGAGTCAATGACTGCAATAACTTGTCCTTCACCTTTATAACCTAACTCTAAAGCAATTTGTTGGTTGATCATGTCATTCGATGTATGCATATCAACCGTAAATTGTGGTCTTTCATATTCAATCGCTTCGTATACTCCACTTACTCCTGGTGTTTGGCGAATCGACTCAATATCTGATTCTTTTACATATGTAACAAATGCATTTACGGATACTGTGAATTGGTCATCCGCCGTTAATTCATTGTCTTTACTATATGTAGAAAGCTCTATCCCATTTATTTTTAATACATTCTTTAAGTTATCTTGGTCTTTCAATAATTGGCTAGTAATCGACTGAATCGTCGCATCTCCAAGATCATAAACGCTAACACCTTGGCGAGTTGCCTCTTCAATTAGCGTCGAGCCATCCAGTTCAATCACGACACGTACTTGACGTTCTTCAACCGGATCTTCTAATTCAATGCTTTCACGATCATCTAATTCAGGAACTATGGGTTCGACAATTTCCTCAACAAGTTCACTGTTTTCTTCAGTCTCACCAACTATCACATCGTGGTTTATGTCTTCAATAACCTCAGAATCCACTTTTTCGTCTGTCTCTTCTGGGGCCGTTTCATCGTCCGCTGTGATTGCTTCATCTAATCTTTCATTTTCTTCTTCATCATTTTTTTCATCTGTTACTTTTTTCGTCCCCTGTTCCGCTTCCACTTCATCGGGAACTGTCGGTTCTGCTGAATCGTTTATTGCTTCATCTAATCTTTCATTTTCTTCTTCATCATTTTTTTCATCTGTTACTT
>CAMYQS010000118.1 GCA_947296835.1 uncultured Atopostipes sp. | reverse complement strand
GGAAGTATCAAAACTTCTATGAAAAACAATAAATCAGAGTAAGGTTTAAGAAGAATCGAAACATTCTCTAGAAATTTAATTTTGTAAATCAATAATCGGAGTTAAAAAGTCTAACGACAGAAGAACATTAGTGGTAAAAGACAGAATAAAGAAGCCTCTTTTGAGAGTGTTTTTAAGAGGATTTGTTGAATAATTAGCTATGCAGGCATTTGTTCTAAATAACCATTTGCTAATTGTAGTAAATGAATCCATTTCTCAGGCATGTTTGCTTCCTTAGGAAGCGTTATTGGAAATGGTACTGGTACTTTATTTTTAAGGCCTTGATGAGGACGTAAAAAATTAAAACAGGCTGTAAATAAAGATACATGAGCGCGTGCACCATTTAGTGATTTAAACCCATGCTTACCTCTGTAATGCCCTTTATATGTACTATTTAAACGCTCAATTGACTGTTTCAATGGACGATACAAAGCAGAAACTTTATCCTCATTGGTTAGTCCAATCACTTGTGTGACATCGAAGAAATAGTCATGTTGCGCGAAATAATGTTGGGCAAGCTTATAAATTGGGTTTCCATCAACGATGACATTAAAATCTTCGGGTAAGTCATGGTGATAGTGCTTGATCACATCGTAGAGAGCTTTAATAGCTAATTCTGTGTCTCGATGTTCAGAAATTTGTTGTGAAAGAATAATCTTTTTCTCCGTATCAAAAAAATAACAGATATAGTTCCAATTACCGTTAACTCGTATATAAGTTTCATCACCACTAATTTGATCGGAAAGCTCATAAGGGTAATCTTGAGTAAAGGGTAAAACCTGAGCGCCTGCGGCAGCTGCGTAATTTAAAACCGTTTGGCCACTAACCTTTACACCATGCAGATCATATATCAATGCAGCCGTTTTAGAAGCTGGTAGCCCATAGTTTACGTGAAAAGTTAATATCTCACCTAGTAAACGAGGCGATGCATGTATCCGGGCCAAGTCTACGGGAGAATCAATTAAAGTATAGTCTTCGATTTCATTCAATTTCAAACGGAATTGACGATAGATATAGCGCAGTTTAAACCGATAAGGTTCTTTTTCAAAAAGTTTACGTTCTTTCTCTGAAAGGCTTTCTAAATTCTGCTGGTAGAAAGCACATGCATCATTACGACATTTATAAATGTCAAACTGACTGCGTTGTTTAATTTTATCGATAGCTCTGTCACAATGTGGGCATTTTAAAATAATATCTTTTCTGAAACGATTTTTCTCACTAAATAATGTTGAACAGACCTTACACTTATATTGGTTCTCATCACCATTGTTTTTATAAAGATAAGCAGCAGGGGCCTGACATCTAGCGCAACAGATATGTTCTGGAATTTTGGCAGAAGTTTTGTGACGTCGAATTTTTTTAATCGGTTTACCGGATTCTTTTGCTTCTTGAAGAAGCTGTTTGTAATCGAGCTGTTCAAGCTCAATGACTTTTGGGGCATCATCAAGTATCAATTTATTATAATCTAATTGAGTGATATCGGTATTTTTTCTTGGCCGGTTTGAATCGTCCTCGAGCCAATCAATATAATCACTTAACTTTTTAATTAGCTTGGATTGCCACTTGATTTTTTCAATTAAATACATGATAATTTGAAGTAGATTAGGCATCTTTTTTCTCTCCTTTTGAATGGGTTGTTTGAGACTTCATTTTATCAAAAAAGGAGAGGGAGAGGTGCCTTTTTGTGTTGAAAACTATAAGAACAACGTTCTTGAACAAGAAACATGACAAAAACAATAAAAAATTTGGAAATACTAAAATAAACGAGGAGGAAATAAAATGAAGAAAAGTATTCGTGTATTATTCATGGTCTTAATTGGTATTGTACTAGTAGCATGTGGAACAGATGGTCAAACAACGAACGGTGATAATTCCTATACAGTTGGTATTTTACAATTTATGGAACATAATTCACTAACAGAAGCGAAAGATGGTTTCATAGCTGAGCTAGAAGAATCTGGATTAGATATTGAGTTTGAAGTCATGAATGGTCAAGGTGATCAATCAAATTTACAAAGTATGAGTGAACAGCTTTCAAGTAATACAGATTTAATGTTAGCTATTGCAACTCCAGCAGCCCAAGCTTTAGCAACAGTTGAACAAGAAAAACCCATTTTATTTACTGCGGTAACTGATGCTGTTGATGCAGGTTTAGCTGACTCGAACGAAGTACCCGGTAGAAACCTTACAGGTACAAGCGACATGGTGCCAATTGATGAGCAGATTGCATTATTGTTGTCAATTGTTCCTGATGCAGATACAATTGGGATTATCTATTCATCTAGCGAGCCAAATTCTCAAATTCAAGCAAATTTAGCGATTAACGCTTTAGAAGCAGCTGGAATTAAGGTTGAAGTCTCTACCGTCAGTTCGACAAATGATGTGCAGCAAGTTGTAACTAGCTTAGCACCAAAAATTGATGGTCTATACATCCCTACTGACAATACGATTGCAAGTACAATCGCAACAGTTGGTGAAGTAGCTAAAGAATACAAGTTACCTGTCGTTGGTGGAGATTCTAACCAAGTTGACGGTGGTGCGTTAGCAACATACGGGATTAGTTATGAAGAACTCGGTCGTCAAACGGCAAGGATGGCTATTGAGATTTTACAAAATGGACAATCACCTGCTGAACTTCCTGTTGAGTTTTCAGACAATTTAGAATTGGCAGTAAATGAAGATATGGCAGACGCTATTGGGATTGATCCAGAGAGTATTTCGTTGGATTAAACAAGGAGGAAGTAAATTGGATTTATTATTGTCGAGTATTTCCCAAGGTTTATTATGGTCAATCTTAGCAATTGGGATATACGTTACGTTTCGTATTTTAAATGTTTCAGATTTAACCGTTGAAGGTAGTTTTCCATTGGGAGCAGCCATTTCAGCAAGTTTGATTATCAAAGGTGTTGCGCCTTGGTTATCAATTATTATCGCAATTATTGGTGGTATGGGCGCCGGTTTTATTTCAGGATACCTAACAACAAAATGGAAAATCCCGCCGCTATTATCAGGAATTATTACGATGACTGGACTCTACTCGATTAACTTAAGAGTGATGGGCCAAGCAAATATTACATTATTAGGACAACAAACAGTCTTTCGAACGATTGAAGGATTTGGCTTGAGCAAAACAATGGCAGTGCTACTAGTTGGTGCTCTTACAGTTTCTGCGGTTATCTTATTCTTACATTTATTTTTTAACACTGAAATAGGGTTAGCGATTCGTGCTACAGGTGACAATAATGAAATGAGCCAAGCGAACGGAATTCGTACAAATTTAACTCGTTTAATGGGTTACATGTTAAGTAACGGATTGAACGCTATGGCTGGTGCCCTATTAGCTCAAAATAATGGGTACTCTGATATTAGTATGGGAATCGGAACCATTGTAATTGGCTTAGCATCCATCATAATAGGTGAAGTGTTAGTCCGTAATTTAACGATTGCGAAGAGACTACTTACAATTGTTGCCGGCTCAGTTATCTATCGATTACTTATTTTACTCGTATTAGAATTACGTGTAGATCCACAAGATTTAAAACTGTTCTCAGCCATATTATTAACACTTGCTCTGAGGTTACCAATTATTCAAGAGAAGTTTGCTAGTCGTTTTGGACGTAAAGGCCTACCAAAAGCAAAGGAGATGGAATAAGATGACAAATGCGACATTAGAATTACAAAACATAAACAAAAGTTTTGAAGTTGGGACAGTCAACGAAAACCATGTGCTTAAGGGTATTGACTTTACAGTAAACAAGGGTGATTTCATTACAGTTATTGGAGGAAATGGTGCGGGTAAATCAACACTATTGAATACAATTTCCGGAAGTTACCCTGTTGATTCAGGTCAAATCTTACTTGATGGACAGGATATAACAAAAGAAGATACGTATAAACGTGCACGCTTCATCAGTCGAGTATTCCAAGATGCAAGAATGGGAACAGCTTCTCGTCTTACTATTGAAGAAAATTTAGCTCTTGCATTAAAACGCGGTAAAAAACGTGGTCTCGGTTATGGAATTAAGAGAAATCAACGTGACTTGTTTCAAACAGAATTACAACAACTCGATTTAAACTTAGAAAATCGATTAAAAATGGATGTTGGTCTCCTATCAGGTGGACAACGCCAAGCCTTAACTTTACTAATGGCAACTATCGTAACACCCAAATTATTACTACTGGATGAACATACAGCGGCTTTAGACCCTAAAACAAGTGAGATGGTCTTGAATTTAACGAATAAATTGGTTAACGAAAAAGACATCACGACATTAATGATTACACATAGTATGGATCAAGCACTCGATTTCGGAAACCGTCTAATCATGATGGATAATGGTCGAATTGTGGTGGATGTTTCTGGTGAAGAAAAGGATAGATTAACGGTACCTGATCTACTCGCTCTATTTAAAGAGAAAAGTGGAAAAGCAGCAACTGAAGATGCGATGCTTTTAGGTTAAGGGATCATGAATTAAATTAGAATAAAATGAGTTATCTCTTTACAACACAATATATTTAGTATAGACTTATTTTAATCAGTTTTTAGGAGTGAAAGATATGTCAAAGCAAACCAATAAAATAAATTCAAAAAACCTATTTTTCTTTAGCTTTTTTAGATAGTGTTTGTGGACATGTTCAACACTCATGGATGCAAACACAAACAAAACATTTGAGTTTGTATCTATGAAGCTAAAGCTTTTAAAGCTGCACTAACCGCTGCATAGATGTAAAAAATCTAAAGCGGATAAGCCAAATAAAGAATTTTTAACGCACCACTTTAGATGATTTTATCTGAAGTGGTGTTTTTTATTTTAGCTATTATTTTTTTACAACACTCGCCTATTTACGAGTGCAATCAAACTGCAAGACACCAATTAGGAGGAAAAGAAAATGACAATGGCATTAACAAAGAAATTAGTAGGATTAGTTACAGTAGGTTTAGCGGGATTAACTTTAGTAGCATGTGGTAGTGATGAAATCGATTCATCCGCTGATACCGATAGAATTAACGTAGGTATTTTACAGTTTATGGAACACGTATCACTAACAGAAGCGAAAGATGGATTTGTGACTGAATTAAAAGAATCTGGTATTGACGTTGTCTT
>CAMYQS010000117.1 GCA_947296835.1 uncultured Atopostipes sp. | reverse complement strand
AAAAAGTGCTTCCTTACAGCAATCATATCTGGTTCAGAAAGTGGCCAGACTTAAATATAATCAATGAATCGTAACACTCTGTTTTTTTAAAATGGGGTGTTTTTTTATAACTTTAAGTGATCATTATATATAGAAGAAGATGAATGCTGGTGAAATTTACATGTCCCATAATTATAAGGAGCATCAGGAACTTTTGGATGATATTAAGAAGAAGAATGACTTTTGAGTTATTCATATAATAATCAGAAAAATTGTATATCGAAACTTAATCGGTTATGATTATAATAATATACTAATAGGAGGATATAGAATGAATCATATTTCTATAGAAGATTTTCATCAAGTTGTTTTGGATAAAGGAGCAGGGAACGTAAATATTGTGGATGTACGTACGCCAGAAAAATTTGCGAGTGCTCATATCAAAGGTGCGATCAACCTTCCATTAAGCCAACTTAAAGCAAACTTAGATCAATTAGATAAAGCGAACCATTATTATGTCATTTGTCAGGCTGAGCGTTTCTCAAGACAAGGAACAGAGATTTTAAACAATAACGGTTTTGAAGCAACAAACGTCACTGCAGGTATGAATGATTATCCTGGAGAAACAGTTTCTAGTTCATAACATTTAACCGTTCATGATGAAATGAGGGATAAATATGAGTGTCAAAGTAGAAAGAGATACAGGCTGGTTAGGTATGGGTTCTCGTTTTACGTTAGTTGTAGATGGTGAAAAGACAGCGAAAATTAAATATAATGAAACAATTGATCTTATGATTGATGAGCCAGTAGTAACTCTTATAGCCACCCAATTTGGTGTAAAAACGAACCAAGTAACTGTTAAAGACAATGATTATGTTAAGATCACTGCAACAAGTTGGAGTACGGTGTCATTTGCCGGATTAATTATACTGTTGTTCGTTATCAATCTGATTAATAATCCGCTTATTTTATTTGGTTTATTCATTCTCTCAATCGCTTTGTTCATTTCAATATTTATCCCAGAAAAGCATTACCGTATAGAACATGTAGAGTAAAGAAAAAGAGCCACCCACGATTTGTGAACGGCTCTTTTTTCTATTGTTCCGGTTTGTTTTCTTTCAACTGTTTCACACGTTTCTTATCTGGTGTAACGAATACGGTATTTTGATTATCGTAAATAACATAACCAGGTTTTGCACCATTCGGTTTATTGACATGTTTAATTTGTGTATAGTCCACTGGTACAGAAGAGGACATGCGATATTTGCTGAAATATGCAGCCAAGATGGCAGCTTCTTCAATCGTTTCCTCACTAGGGTCATCACTACGAATAACGACGTGAGAGCCGGGTATATCTTTGGTATGGAGCCACCAATCAGTTTTGTGGGCTGTTTTCATTGTTAGTTGATCGTTTTGATTATTATTCTTACCAACATAAATCAACGTACCATCTGAAGCGTAGTATTTTTCAGGTCCAACATTCTTCTTTTTCTTCTTTTTACCACCACGTTGTTTCTTAAGGTAGCCTTCGTCACGAAGTTCGTCTCGAATTTCATCAATATCATCACTTGAAGCAATTTCTAGTTGTGCTAATATCGAGTCGAGATAATTAATTTCTTGATTAGTCTGTGGAATTTGATCTGCCAAGTGCATCTTACGATTCTTCATCTTTTGGTATCGGCTAAAGTACCATTGTGCATTTGCAGCTGGTGATTTTTGAGGATCTAGATCAACAGTAATCGGTTGATTTTCATTGTAAAAGTTCTCGAGCTCAACCTTCTTTTGCCCTTGTTCGACTAAATGCATAAAAGCTGTTAATACCTCACCTTTTACGCGGTATTCATCTGCTCGATCTGTTTCATTATAATCCTTTTGTAACTTCTTCAATTTATTAACATTTTTCTTACGCTCATTATTTAATAATTGAGATAAATCATTTGATTGTTGATGAACACGATCTCGTTCAGCTTTGTTTTCGTAAAACTCATCGAGTAATGCTGAAACAGTATCAAACGTTTCTTTTTCACCATCTATCGACTCATAGTCTAATGGGGTGAACCCAGTAAGATTGCCATTAGTCGTTAAAGACGGTTCTAGTTCATTGTCTCTATATCTGTTAATAAAGGACTGGAACACTTCAGTAGCGCTCTTATCTGTTTGCTTATCTATTTGATATAGCACTTCTTTAGCAGAATCTCGTCCGAACCCTTGGAAATAACTTTGGATAGATTGAGTACGGTCTTTTTCGGTTTCACCTTCGATGTTAATTTCACCCGTGTAATCAAATGGGTTCACGTTATTTTGTGCAGGAGCTGATCTATATTCAGCCCCAGGTAAAAGAGTACGGTAACTGTTTAGACTGGGTGGTATGTGTCGAATTGCTTCATGTAGTTTCATTTCCTCTTTGTTTACAAGGAGGACATTACTGTGTCGACCCATAATTTCAGCAATAAGATGATAATGTTGTTCGTCACCTAACTCGTCTCGACCTGTAAATGTAAATTCAATGATTCGATCATTTTCAACTTGTTGGATATCAATCAACGTTGAGTTTTCAATATACTTTCGCAGCACCATACAGAATTGAGGTGCTTGTTGTGGATTTTCATAACTGATATCTGTAAGCTGTACACGAGCATACTGGGGATGAGCAGAAAGAAGTAAATGGTGATTCTTTCTATTGGCACGAATGCGTAAAACTAGCTCGTTATTGTATGGTTGGTGTACTTTTGAAACACGGCCACCAAGTATCTTTTCTTTTAATTCATTCACCATAGCATGAGTAAATAAACCATCATATGACATAATTTCACCTTCTATTTATACGTTCTATATAGTATAACATTTAATAGATTAGACTTCACAAAAAACTATTCGAGTAGAAAACCCCACGGACAAGCATCAAAATGAGTATACACGTTTACGTTTACTTTTAAAGATGAACATGCTATAGTTGACGCATACAAATATGTAGTTTCGTATGTAAACTAATAGGAGGAACATTGATGGCTAGAACAGTAGATATAAGGGAAATGCTAGATAAGATTACAGCGTTTAACAACCAGTTTCTACAAGTTCAGAAAGAAATCTTATCGAGACAAAATATCAACGCTTCAGCGATTAATTTAATTTCAATCATTGGTGATGAGACGATGACATTGAAAGAAATTACTTCAATCAGTGAACTCGATAAATCAACAATTTCAAGACAGATAAACGTCTTAGTAAAAGAAGACTTGGTTATTCGTGAAATAGGATTAGATAAACGATATTCATATTTTGAATTAACCGAAGAAGCAAAGGCAATCTATAGACAATATATGGAAGATTTTGTAAAATTTGTTGAAAATGCTTTGTTGGGGTGGTCCGAAGAAGAGAAACAAATGTTTACAGTATTAGTCGGAAGAGCAAACTATAGTTTTTCAAATGCTCTATCAAAATAAAGTGAATCAAATCATGATGAGGTGTATTAAATGAGTAGAAGAGAAAGAAAAAAACAAGACGTACAATCAAATCGTCCAGTAAGTGATAGTGGAATTAGTAAAGTTTACTATATTGTTATTGGATTATTATTTGTTATTTTAATCGGTTTAATTATTTTTATTTTTAACCGTGGAGATGATGTTAATTTAGATGATAATAACACTGAAGAACCCGTTGAAGACGTACAACCGGACGAACCAAATGAAGAACCGACTGAAACAGAAGATCCGGATACGGATGAAACAGATCCAGTAGATGAAGAGCCCGCAGATATTGAAGAACCTGCTAATGGGACAGATGCAGATTCGGGTGAAGATACTCAAGAGGAAGAGCCAGTTGATGGAGATGAGAACACAGAAGGCGATTCTGATGCAGTAAACTCAGATGCTCCTCACGACCCGTCGCATGCTGTAGACTATAACAGTGGATCAGCGGATAGAGTCGCAATTAAGAATCAAATTATGCAAGCGACTGGTCTAGGCAGTGATCTAACAGAGTGGTGGATTGGAAATGACGGTCCAGGACGAGTTAAGGCTACAGTATCAGATAGTGCTAACACAACATATTACGATGTATACTTACAATATGGAGACGGTAATTGGCATGTAACAAGTTTCCAAGAAGTTTCAGGAAACTAATGTTAACAATCTTGATTAAGGAGTTTATTTATGAAAAATATAGATAAACATTTTGATATAGCTCAAGAAATATTAAATGTAACTGAAAAAGAATTAAAAGATTTAAAACCAGTAAATATTTTAATTATCGGTAAAAGTGGCGTTGGAAAAAGTACACTTGTTAATAGTTTATTTCGTGAGAAAATTGCAGATACAGGGATTGGTAAACCAGTCACTAAACATCTGCAAAAAATCACACGATCTGACGTTCCAGTTACCTTATACGACACGCGTGGCTTGGAGCTAGATCCAGTTATCCAAGCTCAAGTTCAAGGTGAAATTAAAAAGCTGATTCATGACAATAAAGGAACTAAAGATGAAATACATGCTGCATATTATTGTATTCAGGCAACTTCTTCTCGTATAGAAGATTCTGAGATACAGATGATTGAAGCTATTTCAGAAACGGTCCCGGTTATTTTAGTACTGACTCAAGCAATTGGTGAACAGTCCAAAGAATTTTATCAAGTATTAGAAGAAATGAATTTACCTGTTGTTGCAATGCATCGTGTTTTAGCACAACCGTACGTGATTGATGATGACTATACCGTTCAACCATTTGGTTTAACGGAATTAATTAGTCGCACCTTTAATTTGATACCAGAGGATGTTCGTAAAGCTTTTATTAATGCCCAGCAAGTAGATATCGAACGTAAAGTGGAGAGTGCGAAAAACTGGGCGAGACGGTATGTATTAACCACATTCGGTGTAGGCTTTGTACCGATACCATTTTCAGATGCTTCCTTGCTTGTCCCAATGCAAGTCGCATTACTGAGTCATATTACTGTGGTTTTCGGAGTGTCTATCGATCGAGCAACTTTGCTTAGTATTATCGCTGCAGTTGGTGGAACGGGTACGGCAACATATGTCGGACGTTCAGTGGTGTCGAATGCCATTAAGTTTATTCCAGGGGTAGGAACAGTTGTTGGTGGAATCATTAGCGGCACAACAGCATCGGTTATTACTCGGGCACTGGCTTTAAGTTATATTCAAGTCTTAAAAGTAATAGCGACGAATGAATTGAATGGTGTTGAAAC
>CAMYQS010000116.1 GCA_947296835.1 uncultured Atopostipes sp. | reverse complement strand
GGCTAAGGTTTTATCTGTTGTAAAAGAAATTTCAAAGCCGGTAGTCATCTGGTTTTTAGGCGGAGATGAGGCAGCCATTACTAAAGCAAATGCTCATTATGCGAAATACTCAAAAGAAGCTGCAATTAAAGCAGTTGTGCTTGCTGGAGCAAACGAAGATGAATTGAACAAGCGTGCCTTAAATCTTCCACTTATAAAAGAAGTGCAAGAGAAAATAACTGACGAGCAAAAGTATATTCGTGGATTATTTTCTGGTGGGACATTATGTGATGAGGCCATGTTTGCTACGATGGAAAAATATCCAAATGTCTATAGTAATATTCATCCAGAGGCAAGTCATCAATTAGAAGATGTTAATACAAGTAAAGAACATACTTTTATTGACTTTGGTTCAGACGAATTTACTCAAGGGAAGCCGCACCCAATGATTGACCCGTCAACACGTATTGAACGATTTTTACAAGAAGCTAGAGATCCTGAAGTCGGTGTTATCGTATTAGATTTTGTTATAGGGTACGGCGCTCATGAAGATCCAGTTGGTGTCATGCTTTCTGCTATCTATGAGGCGAAGGACAATGCTAAAAAGGAAGGGCGACACTTAGAAATCTTAGGCTATGTATTAGGAACGGAATTAGATGAACAAAATCTAGCAATCCAAATTCAAAAATTAGAAGAAGCTGGCGTGACGATTTCCAGTAGTAGTCAAAATACTGGACTTTTAGCTCGAGAATTTGTTGCGAAAGGAGAAAAGTAATGAGTAAAATAACTTCATTATTTAATGAAAAACTCGAAGTCATTAATGTTGGAATTGAATTTATGCAAGAAGATATTGAGAAACAAGGAGTAAAGGCAACACAGTTAGATTGGAAACCACCTGCTCAAGGAAATTTAGAATTAATAAAAATACTTGATCAGTTAAATACTCCAGAAAAATTAGAAAAAATTGAAAAAGCGAATAAAGAAGCCGTCGAACGCATATTGACTTCTCAACCTGTTCTAAAAGGGTTTGATCAAGCTATCAATGTAGTGCCTGGGATGACTAAAACAACGATCCTTCATGCGGGTCCACCGATTACGTGGGAAAAAATGAGTGGCCCAATGAAAGGTGCTGTATTAGGAGCGCTGATGTTTGAAGGCTTAGCAAATGATTTGGAAGAAGCAGAAAAAGTAGCTGCCTCTGGAGACATTACATTCTCACCTTGTCATGAACATAATACAGTTGGTTCAATGGCAGGTGTGACTTCAGCTTCAATGTATATGCATATCGTAGAAAACGAAACTTATGGAAATATTGCTTATACCAATCTCAGCGAACAACTTGCTAAAGTTTTAAGGATGGGTGCGAATGATCAAACAGTTATTGATCGTCTAGTATGGATGCGAGATGTTTTAGGGCCAATGTTAAAAGAGGCCATGGAATTGAATCCAGACGGGATTGATTTACGATTGCTCCTATCTCAAGCCTTACACATGGGGGATGAATGTCATAATCGAAACATTGCAGGAACTACTGTTTTAGTTCAAGCATTAACACCATATATTGTACAAACAAATTTCAGCACGAAAGATAAAACAGAAGTTTTTGAATTTATTGCGAGTAGTGATTACTTCTCAGGTCCAACCTGGATGGCGTTAGCTAAGTGTGCGTTAGATGCAGCGCATGGGATTGAAAACAGTACCGTTGTTACGACGATGTGTAGAAATGGGGTAGAATTCGGCATACGCGTTAGTGGCATCCCAGGTTTCACGTGGTTTACAGGGCCTGCTCAAAAAGTAATTGGTCCTACATTCGCTGGCTATACACTAGAAGACTCTGGCTTAGATATTGGAGACAGTGCAATTACAGAAACATACGGTATCGGTGGTTTTGCAATGGCTGCTGCACCGGCAATTGTGCCCTTAGTTGGTGGGACCGTCGCGGAAGCGATAGGCTACTCTAAGCAAATGCGTGAAATTACCACAACTGAAAACCCAAATGTGACGATTCCGAATCTAGACTTCATGGGCGTCCCAACAGGGATTGATGTATTAAAAGTTATGGGAACGGGAATCCTACCTATTATTAATACTGCCATTGCACATAAAGAAGCAGGAGTAGGGATGATTGGAGCAGGGCTCACAAATCCACCTTTTGAAGCATTTGAAAAAGCGCTAGTTGCTCTTGGTGAAAATATCAAGTAGAAATTAGTCGAGCGATTTGCTGAATAAAATATTATAAGAGGAGGGAAATGATGCAATCTAGAACCCTTGAATATGATCTAATTCATGCCAGTGTAAAAGGAGATATAGAAGAAGTTCGTTGGTTGCTTGAACAACAAGTAAAAGTGGATGTTAAAAATGAAAAAGGCCAAACGGCTTTAATGGTCGCTACGTTAGGAAATCATTATGAGGTTGTGAAGTTACTTATAGAAGCGGGAAGTAATGTAAACGTACGAGACAATAATAAATTAACGCCTTTTATTGCTTCTGGATCAAATGGTTTTCATGAAATTTTAGAATTAATGGCAAATAATGGAGCAGATTTACACAGTTTTAATCAATTTGGTGGAACAGCCCTGATTCCTGCTTCAGAAAAAGGCTATTTAAGGGCAGTCCAAAGTGCATTAAAAGTAGGTGTACCAGTGGACCATGTCAATCATTTAGGGTGGACGGCTTTATTAGAGGCTGTCATTTTAGGAGATGGGAAATATTTATATAGAGACATCATTGAAGAATTAGTAGAGGCTGGGGCAGACATAACGTTAGAAGATCATGGTGGGAACTCTGCGCTAGATTATGCAAAGAAATATAATCAATCGCAAGTAATCGATGTCCTCAAAGGTAAAAACGTTGATGAGAACTCAACAATCACAAAAGTGAAGCAACTAATCAAAAAAAATAATTTAGATGAGGCTTTTTCCATAGTTGAAGCTGCCCTTACAGTAGATTCAAATAATGAAGCATTGCTTTATTATAAGGCCTTCCTATTAGCTGAGCAAAAAGAGTATGCCTTATCAAATGATGTTTTTCAACAAATCATTGATCAGTCTGAGGATCCGCTTGAGTTCTATTTTTACCAAGCCCTAAATTATCGACGGTTAAATGATGCGGAACAAGCTTTAGCTTCCTTTAGTAAAGCGATTCAATTGGATTCTGCACGATTAGTCTATAGATATCAGAAAACAAATTTTTTGAGAGAGCTTGGAAAGCACGAAGAAGCTATTCTAGAAACGTCAAAATTATTGGAAAAAGAAGCGAATCGTTACGACTTTCTGTTTCATAAAGCGAATAGTTTACGTGCATTAGGAAAACATAAAAAAGCGATAGAGACAATAGAAAAAGCAATAAAACTAGACCCTGGAAACTCGCTGTATTCCAATCATATTGAAGAATCTAAAAAGCTATTGGAAAAAAGATAAAAGGAAGGATGAAAACCATGCAAAAAATAGAATCGATTGATAATATCAATCAATACGAAGACTATGGATATTCTGATGATATGTTACCGGTCGAACCACATGAAAGGGATATGGGCGTATTTAATTTCACTACCTTGTGGATGGGTGCTGTCCATAACATTATGTCTTATATGACCGTTGCAGGATTTTTCGCACTTGGTCTAAACGTTCCACAGGTAATAAGTGCGGTAATGATTTCAGCAGTCATTGTATCAATAGGATTTATTGTAAACGGTTATGCATCTATAAAATATGGTATGCCATTCACGATGTTGATTCGTGATCAATTTGGAGTTAAAGGAGCAGTTATCCCTTCGCTTATACGTGGGTTAATTGCAGGTCTTGTATTTTTCGGAACGACCACAGTTGTTGGAGCCGAGGCAATGAATTTAATTTTCAAACGAATAATACCAGGCTATATGAATATTGGTGGAAACACAACGATTCTCGGTCTGGATATTCCAACCATGATTTCATATGTGTTCTTATGGATCGTAACTGTGCTCTTGTTTATGGGTGGTCGATCTATATTAGATAAATTTGGAAGTATTTCTTCACCTATTGTCTATGTACTCATCATATGGGCGGCCGTTTGGGCAATAAACATGGCTGGGGGAGTAGGAGCCGTTATGGCCTATACACCTGAAAATGAAATGGCTAATCCGATGGTCTTTGTTGCTTGTGTAAGCGCATTGGTTTCAAACTGGGCAGGCCCTATTGTAAACAGTGCTGACTTTACTCAACGTGCGAAGTCACCGAGAGCAGCTATTATTGGTTTACCGTTAGGATGGATTATTTCATATGTGCTATTTGCAATTACTTCCGTGTCTCTTGTAGCGGGAACAGAAATTGCTTTTGGGGAACCCATTTTTAATATCGCTTATGCGATTGATCGAATGGATAATGACTTTGCAGTAGTTGCTCTGATTTTAGCATTGAATGTAGGGGCTATCGCCTTCGTCGTATTTGCAAATTTGATGCCTGCGGGATTACAATTAAGCTCATTGATGCCAAAGTGGTTTAATGTGAAAACTGGCGGGTTTTTAACCGCTATTATCGGTACGTTAATCATGCCTTGGCGACTAGTCGAAGATCCGAATGCATTGTTCTACTTCTATAGCTTTATTGGATCGATTTTTGGGCCTATCTTAGGAATCATGTTATCTAGTTTCTATATTGAACGGAAAAGAATTATTGATTTAGATAATATTTATGTAAAACCAGGAAACAATGGCCAATATGAAAATGGCTATAATATCGTAGCAATAGCTGTACTAATAATAAGTTTTGCACTGCCAATGTCAGGAGCCTTTATTAGAAATAGTGCACTTCTAGTTAATTTAAATAATTATGCATTTTTCAGTGGACTGATCATTTCGTTCGTACTTTATACAATTTTCTATAAATTCTCAAATAAGAAAGAGAATACAGTGACAGTTAATAATTAAACGATTTAATTAAAAATTAGGAGGAAAAAAGAATGGTACACAAAATTGATGAAGAAATGGAAAAATACTTTAAATTAGCAGCAGAAAATACAGTGAAAGGTATGGACAAAGGTGAAGGGGGGCCATTTGGAGCCACGATTGTAAAAGATGGAGAAGTTCTTCTTTCAGTTGGAAATACACAGATGAAAGATACGGATCCAACTGCTCATGCTGAAATGATTGCAATACGTGAAGCATGTAAAAAATTAGGAACAACAGACTTATCCGGATATGATATATATGCGACATGTGAGCCTTGTCCGATGTGTGTAGGTGCTATCATTTGGAGTGGAATTGACAACGTTTATTATGCAAATAC
>CAMYQS010000115.1 GCA_947296835.1 uncultured Atopostipes sp. | reverse complement strand
ATTCAATCCATTGATAAATGGGAAGAGGAAGAAATTATTGTCGCATCACTCCGGATCGATGTTGTTTTAGCTCGAGCATTAAATGTATCTAGAAATCGAGCGAAGACGATGATTAATGAAGGTCGCATTAAATTGAATTGGGTTGAAATGGACCGAGTAGATATCGAAGTCGAAGAATATGACCTCATCTCGATTCGCGGATATGGAAGAATTCAAGTTCGTGAAACGAAAGGGACGACTCGAAAAGAAAATTTAGTTTTAGAAATTGGTCGAATTGACCGCAATAAATAATAGATAAAAGAACGATGTTGAAATTACGGAAGGGGATATTTATGGCCTTAACACCACTAGAGATACACAACAAAGAATTTCCAACAAGAATGCGTGGATATGATCAAGATGAAGTTAACGAGTTTTTAGATCAGATTATTCGTGACTATGAATTGCTAATTCGAGACAACAAAGAACTGAAGGACAATCTAGAGATTGTAAACAAGAAGTTAGCGAACTACGAAGAAATGCAAGAGTCATTAAACAAATCCATCCTTGTTGCGCAAGATGCAGCTGATCGCTTGAAAGTTAATACAGATAAAGAAATCGAAGTCTTAAAATTAGAAGCGACGAACTATGTGGACAATACGAAACAAGATGCTGATTCTTATGCATCGGAAATACGTAAAGAGGCAGACCAATACGCAGACACTGTACATAAGGAATCAGCAGCTAATGCAGACCGACTGTTACAAGAAGCTGTATTGAAGGCGCGTAAGATTGAAGACGAAACGGAAGCGTTAAGAAAACAAAGCCGTGTTTTTAGACAACGTCTACAGCTCCTTATCGAATCTCAACTCGAACTTCTTACAAAAGAAGAATGGGATAATTTATTAGTCGGTAAACCGATTGAATTCCCAGACACAGAGACCATTACAGAAGTTGAAAAAGAGCTTGAAGAGAAACTTGAAACTGAAGAGCTAGAAGAAGCTGCAGACGATTACGATCTAGCAGATGACAACAACTACGAAGAGTCTGAAGAAGTTATCGCCTTTGAACAAGGTGAAAATGGTGAAGAGGTTGCATTTAGTGACGAAGACCATTATAATAATGACGATTCAAATGAAGATACAGTAGATGAAACAGAAGAGGTATACGAGGAAGGCACAATGCCAGCCATCGAATTACCAGAAACTAAATAATTCAATATATTAAAGGAATACGATAGTTTGGACCCCTTGGGAAGTCTTTCACTTAGAAGGAATGCAGAGAGTCAACGGTTGGTGCGAGTTGAGCAACGTTCAGACTATTATCGTCCGTTATTTTATCAGTGAAAGCCATTTTTGAACTAGCTGATAATGTTACTCTGCATTAAAGAGACTTGAGTAAAACTCAAATAGCACTGGTTATTTGAGTTTAAAAAAAGGTGGTACCACGAGATTTCGTCCTTTATAGGATGGAATCTTTTTTTTGTTTTTAGAGAGAAAATTTAATTTTGGAGTTGAGAGAATTTGGAAATCAAAGATACATTAAATCTATTAAAAACTAAATTTCCAATGCGTGCTGGTTTAGCTAATAAAGAGCCGCTACGTCAAGAGGAATGGGCAGAAAAGAATATTTATGAACAACGAAACAAATTAAACGAAGGCAAACCAAAATTCATTTTACATGATGGTCCTCCGTTCGCAAACGGTCCGGCACATATGGGACACGCGTTAAATAAAGTAACAAAAGACTTTATCGTACGCTACCATTCAATGTCTGGCTTTGATACGCCATTTGTTCACGGTTGGGATACCCATGGATTACCAATCGAACAAGCGTTAACGAACCAAGGCGTTGACCGTAAAACAATGTCCATTGTTGATTTTAGAAAAATGTCGGAAGAATATGCTTTAGGGCAAATTGATATTCAACGTGAAGCATTCAAACGTTTGGGTGTGACGGGGGATATTGATAATCCATACATCACATTACAACCTGAATATGAAGCAGCACAGATCCGTGTATTCGGCAAAATGGCTGAAAATGGCTACATCTACCAAGGTAAAAAACCCGTTTACTGGTCACCATCAAGTGAATCAACTTTAGCGGAAGCTGAAATTGAGTACCAAGATGTTCGTGGTCCAAGTATCTATGTTGCATTCCCAGTAAAAGATGGGAAGGGCGTAGTACCAGAGGACGCAAAATTTGTTATCTGGACAACAACTCCTTGGACGCTACCTTCGAACTTAGCAATCGCGGTTCATGAGCAAGGCGTTTATAATGTGGTTAAAGTAGGCGACGAGAAATATGTTGTTGGTGCAGAATTACTCGATAAACTTTCTGAAACATTAGGTTGGGAAGATGTTGAAGTTCTACAAGAACTAAAAGGTGCAGATTTAGAATACGTTACGGCACAACATCCATTCATCGACCGTGAATCATTACTAATTTTAGGTGACCATGTTACGTTTGAAGAAGGTACTGGATTAGTTCATACAGCGCCTGGACATGGTGACGAGGACTATATTGTAGCTCAAGGTTACAAACTAGATGTCTTATCACCAATTGACGACCAAGGGAACTTTACAGATGAAGTTCCAGAATTAGAAGGCGTATTTTACGATGACGCAAACCAAATTATTACAGGTTGGTTGGAAGATAAAGGTTTATTATTAGACTTATCATTCTTCACACACAGCTACCCACATGATTGGCGTACAAAGAAACCAGTTATTTTCCGTGCGACGCCGCAATGGTTTGCATCAATTGATGACTTCCGTCAAAATATTTTAGATGAAATTGAAAATGTAGAATGGTTATTACCATCTGGTAAGCCACGTATTTATAACATGGTTCGTGACCGTGGTGACTGGGTCATTTCACGTCAACGTAACTGGGGTGTGCCGCTACCAATTTTCTACGCTGAAAATGGTGAAGCAATTATTACATCTGAAACGATTGAGCATGTGGCAGAATTATTTGCTGAGCACGGTTCAAACGTATGGTATGAACGTGATGCAAAAGATTTATTACCAGAAGGTTTTACACATGAAGGCAGTCCAAATGGCGAGTTCACAAAAGAAACGGACATTATGGACGTTTGGTTTGACTCAGGATCTTCTCACGAAGCTGTACTACGCCAACGCCCAGAGTTACAATTCCCAGCAGATATGTACTTGGAAGGTTCTGACCAGTATCGTGGTTGGTTTAACTCAAGTTTAACAACAAGTGTTGCGATTAACGGCGTTGCTCCATATAAATCCGTTCTTTCTCAAGGGTTTGTTTTAGATGGTGATGGCCGTAAAATGAGTAAATCAGTCGGTAACGTAATTGACCCACTTAAAGTGATGAAACAAATGGGTGCAGATATTGTGCGTCTGTGGGTATTAAGTACAGACTCTTCGTCAGACGTTAGAGTGAGTATGGAATTACTAAACCAAGTTTCTGAAGTGTACCGTAAAATCAGAAACACCTTACGTTTCTTAATCCAAAATACAGAAGACTTTGACCCAGCTGCAGACAGCATTGCATATGAAGACTTACGTTCAGTTGACCAATACATGCTAAACGTATTAGATGTAACCGTTGAAACGGCGTTAGATGGATACAATAACTACAAATTTAACGACATCTTCAAAGCAATCAATCATTTTGTAACAGTAGATATGTCAAACTTCTACATGAATATCGCGAAAGATATTTTATATATCGACGCACCAGATGCTTATGACCGTCGTGCGATCCAAACGGTATTCTACGAAGTAATGGTGAAATTAACGAAATTATTAACACCCGTTATTCCCCATACTGCAGAAGAAATCTGGGAGTACTTGGATGAAGAAGAAGAGTACGTTCAATTAACTGAAATGCCAGAAGTAGTCGGTTATGAGAACCGTGACGACGTTCTAGAAAAATGGGATGCATTCATGGACTTACGCGATAACATCAACAAAGCGAACGAAGTTGCGCGTGAAAACAAAGTAATTGGTAAAGACTTTGAAGCGAAATTAACAGTTTATGTAACAAATGGTGTGAAAGCACTATTTGACTCATTAGATTCAGACTTACGTCAAATCTTAGTTGCTTCAGAATTAAATATTTTACCATTAGCAGACAAACCTGCAGATGATGAAACAATTCTAGACTTTAATGACATGGCAATTAAAGTAGAGCATATGCCAGGTGGCGTGTGTGATCGTTGCCGTATCACAACAGAAGAGTTAATCGAAGTTGATGGTAAAGGTGTACTATGTCACCGATGCCACGACATCGTTAAAGAACACTACCCAGAGTTATTAGAAGCAGAATAATTTAAAAAGAAAAACCGGATTTCAGTTTTAGCTGAAGTCCGGTTTTTTGATTTGATGCTCTATCGTGTTATCGAATTAAATACA
Source organism: uncultured Atopostipes sp. (assembly GCA_947296835.1). GTDB lineage: Bacteria > Bacillota > Bacilli > Lactobacillales > Carnobacteriaceae_A > Atopostipes. The sequence goes on along the minus strand of CAMYQS010000115.1, from coordinate 895 downwards.
TTATATAAAGATTTATTGTGTCGCTGAATCAACTCAGCGTTTATCTTCAAAACTTCACGATCATACGTATAGAGTCCGTTAATTTCTCCTTCAATATCGGTTGTTTGTGTGTATATTGTCGCAGATAGTCCACTAGCGATTTGTGGAAGGATCTGATTCTCCCATAACTTGCGGTAACCTTTTACGAGTTCCGCTTTTGATTTATACGTTCGATAGCCAAACTCTTCGTAAGATGGCAAATGCTTCTCAACTTGAAAAGCATAGCCACCATATTCCATTAATGCGACAACACGATCGGCTTGTGGTTTTACTTTTAATTTCTTTAAGTAATTATGAACCGCGTACACGTCACCACCACCTTGGTCGAACCAGCCACTCGTTTCTGCGATAAACCGAGTAGGGTCCAGCTCACGGACAATCTCTGTCATTTTATTCGCATCAAATTGACCCCAGCCTTCATTGAAAGGCACCCACATTGCGATGCTGGGATGATTGTAGAGGGTAGTGACCATGTTTTTTAAATCTTTTTTGTATTGCAATCGACCTTCTTCATCGCCTCGTCCAAAACAGGTATAGTATTTATCATTGATTTTACGAGACAGACGATCTGATATATTCGGTAAGTACATCACAAATGGCTTAAAAATATCTTTCCCACCATTCGGCATATCTTGAATAACTAATATTCCTAGACGGTCACAGTGATAATAAAAACGTTCCGACTCAATCTTCACGTGCTTTCGAATCGTATTGAACCCTAGTCGTTTCATCTCTAAAATATCGAATTTCAATGCTTCATCCGTAGGTGGCGTCAACAAACTCTCCGGCCAGTAACCTTGATCAAGCAGCCCGTTTAAAAAGTAAGGCTTATTATTTAGGTAGAAACGATTAACAC
>CAMYQS010000114.1 GCA_947296835.1 uncultured Atopostipes sp. | reverse complement strand
TCACAACAGCTGCTTCGGGTAGCTTCTCAAACGACAAGGCTACGAGTTCAGGTGACACATCTTCGTTTGCACCTGGTGTAATCACAATCCGGTTGTCTCCATCAGACTCCACCCAGATAACCGCAACACCACTATTTCGACCTTCGATAACATGAACGGCCTCGGTATTAATATTTTCTTCTTTATAATGAGCCATCCACGTTTTACCATAAGCATCATCACCAATTGCCGTAATAATCGACACTTCTGCTCCAAGTAATGAAGCCATTACGGCTTGGTTTGAACCTTTTCCACCAAAACCTTGTTGAAAGTCTTTCCCAAAAACAGTCTCACCCTTTTCAGGCGTTCGCTTTAAGTAAGTTACTAAATCAATCATATTACTTCCTACGATTGTAATTTTACCTTTGTTTCCCAAAAAATCTCCCCCTTTAAAGTTCTACCACACTAGTAGTTTACATGAAATTAATATTTTTGTGGATGAATTCTCTTATTATTTTCGTGGTAAAATAAGAAATAGAAATGAACGGAGGTTTTATATGACTAAATTACAAGAATTATTATCTTACATGAAATTAACCGATACACATGATGAAATTCAATTAAAACAAACGAGACATCGCATGCGCTTAGTAGAGGCTTTTCAAATTAAATCGGGTGATCGTGTTTTGGAAGTTGGATCGGGCCAAGGAGACACGACAGTCGTTTTAGCAGAGGCAGTTGGTAAAACGGGTTTTGTCGATGCGGTCGATATTGCGGCTTCTGACTACGGTGCTCCCCTAACCTTGAAACAAGCAACCGATTATATTTCAAAATCTACGATTGGAAGTCGAATCAATTTTCAGTTTGAAACGAATGTAGCTCATGAAGATTTCACGGGTGAATATGACGTTGCAATTTTATCACATTCTTTATTTTATTTTTCATCGGAAGAAGACATATTAACTCTTTTTATTAAATTACGCCAAATATGTAAACGCATTTGCGTCTCTGACTGGGACTTAGATTTTACAACACTCGCCCAAAGCACACATGCCCAAGCAATCCTATTACAGGTGTTGTTTGCTAAATACAACGACACGGATCATAACATTCAAACCCTTATAACTAAAGAGCTTATCGCCAACTTATTAAAACAAGCTGGATGGACCATTTTAAATCAAATGACTGTTGATGCGAAAGATTTAGACGATTCGAAATGGGAAGTTGCAGTATCCAACGAATTAGAATTCGATATTTATCAACCAGTTTTTAATGCATACAAAGAAATGATGCGTAAATCCGAAGAATTAACACCGATAGAGTCATTAGATAGTTTTGTAATGATTGGGATATAAAAATATCATTGTAGATATAAAAAAACGGCATCCTTCTATTCACATAAAAGGATGCCGTTACTTTTAAAATCTATAGCATTAATTTACTTTCAAGTTATCTTCTATTCCTAATAGTTCATCTGTAGACACTTTGAAGTAGGTCGCCAATTTGATCAGGTTTGCTCCACTAATGCTCAATTGATTTTTTTCCCATCTACTGATTGACGCCTGTGTAACATTGATAGCATCTGCTAACTCGCGTTGAGACATGTTCTCTTTGTTTGCACGTAATTCAGAAATCTTTTTCATCAAAGTCACCTTCTTCCTTACAAAAGTATTCCTATAATTTAATTATACATTAAAGTTTAGATGAAGCAATTATAATGAATTTATTTCATATTTTTTTTACATTGATAATTGATACATAAACGATTAGAATAGTTTAACAGAGACATAAACATGAGAGGATGATTTCATGACTCCTGGAGAACGGATAAAAGTTTTAAGAACTAAGAATGATATTAGTCAAAAGCAACTATCTCAAGATTTAGGTTATAAAACCTACACAACCATCTCCAAATGGGAAGCTGATGCCAGTTTACCACCTGGAAAAGAGTTAAGAAAATTAGCAACATATTTCCAAGTATCAACGGATTACATATTAGGCTTAGACGACCAGCCTACCAATACATATAAGAACGACGAGAGCCAAGAAATTCTATATATAGAGTCATTAAATATATTTACAATATCAGAAGAAACGAAGCGCACGATAAAAGTTCCGAGTTATATCATTAAAGAACCAATCTATAATTACTACGTGCTGAATGTTTATACGGATGCGATTAATCGTATCATTCCAAACGGAAATAAAATAGTTATCTTAGATTTTATGAAAAGTAAAGAACGTCACCTAAAAACTGGAGACATCATATTGATTAAACGAAATGATGAATTCAGTTTGAAATACTACCGTAAAACAGATACGAAGATATACTTAGAACCACATTCTTATCTAGATGGATTCAGTACCGAAGAACTCTCAATCGATAATTTTAACCAAATGGAAATTTTAGGTAAAGTCATTTATACATTCCGCGATTTCATTTAAAAAACTGGTTGTTTAGCGAGGCTCCAAGACAAAGTCAGAAGCTTAGTTGCACTTATTTTTTAAAAATACATCATTCAATAAAAATAGACCGCTAAGTCTTTTTAAGATTTAGAGGTCTTTATTTTGTACTATTAGTTATGTTTTAAATCTACTACTCGTCCACTATCTAAATAGATAATACCTTCGGATATGTTTGTAACGTAGTCTCCGATTCGTTCGATATGCATGCCAACAAATGAATAATCAGATGCCGCACGCACCGTTTTGGGATCTTCTTGCATTGATTTCACAGCTGTAAATCGGATTGTATTGTATAATTTATCCACTGCCCCATCACGTTCTGCAATTTTATACGCTGCATCAACGTCAAAATCAACGAATGCATCAATAATATCATTCGACATATCAATGACAATTGCCGCCATTTCATTAATTAAATTTTCTAATTGAAGATTTCGTGTGCTACCTTTAATATTAATTGTTGATTCTGAGATGTTCACTGCATGATCACCCATACGCTCTAGGTTTGATGAAGCACGTAACACAGCAATAATTCGACGTAAGTCTGTCGTGTTTGGTTGTTGCATCGCAATGACTTCTTGACATTTACGGTCAATATCGTGTTCTTTTTTATTGATTCTGCTATCTTCTTGAATAACAGCTTCCGCAATTTTCACATCGTGTAATATAAAACCTTCTACAGAATTCGTGATTGCTCTGTTTACTAATACCCCAAGCTCAAGTAAATCTCGATGTAACTCTGTTAATTTCTCATCAAATATAGTTCTCATACTGACTCCACCCTGTATAAATATTATGTATATATTATAACCCGAAAAGTGAACGACTGGAAATCTTTTGTTCATTAATAGTAATTTCTTGAGTATAGTCTCCTAATTACAAGCCATTATCCATTTTTTTCTACTGCCACAAACTATATCAGCCTATTTCCATAGGATTTCACACTTTTTATGAACAAACATTTACAAATGTACAATATTGACGTATATTTAAAGAGTAAGATTTAAGATGAGTATCTACCAAATTTAAGGAGATCAAATATGACAAAATATATTATAACGACAGAGAGCGGATCAGATTTACCAAAAGAATACGTCGACCGCTACAATGTCCAAATCATACCTATGCACGTAACAATGGGTAACGATACGATGCCTGACGGAAGTTTCGAAGTCGAAAAAGCTTTTCAATTTTATGATGAGACAGGTACTCTACCTAAAACTTCAGGGACGACTCCAGATGATAACTCAAGGAAATTCGCTGAAATTCGTAAAAAATACCCAGACGCACATATTATTCACATCGGTTATTCAGCAGTAACGACTGTTTCATTCAACGCAGCACATATCGCTGCTGAAGACTTTGAGAATATTCACTTAGTGGATGCGAAGAACGTAACTTTAGGTCTATCAGCTATCGTGATTTCAACTGCACAATTTATCGATGAAAATCCGACTGTTACTCCAGAAGAAATTATCGCATACGTAGAAGACGTTCAAGAAAGAACACGTCTAGTTTTTTTACCAAAAACTCTTCTTTACTTAAAGGCTGGTGGGCGTGTTTCAAACTTAGCCTTCCATGGAGCAAACTTGTTGAAATTACAACCCACTATTATTCTTGAAGATGGCTATCTAGTATCCGGTAAAAAATACCGTGGTTCATTCGAACGTTGCCTAAGTAAAATGTTAACTGACTTCTTCACTGAGTATGATATTGATCCAGCTACAGTTTTAGTTGGTGGTGCTCCTGGCGTTACCGACGCACACAAAGAAACAGTGTTTAAACACTTAGCGGATAACAATGTCCCTACATCAGAATGGCATCAAACAGGTGCTGTTATCTCAAGTCATGGTGGACCTGGCGCGATTGGAATCACAGGAATCATCAAAAAATAAATGTTTTTAAAACCCAGTCATTCAGGTATCAATGCTTGAATAAATGGGATTCTTTTATTTTAGTTCTGAAAGACTAATCCAGTAGAGTTAAATATTGATTATATGACATCGATCAATAGCGAATGATTCACTAATCAATTCAAAAACATTTTTTGATCAAAGGAGCGATTAAGTGAGACCAAAAGATATCACCCTATCAGCGATTATGCTGACTTTTTTAATTGTCTGTTCTCAGATTGCATTGCCAATCGGACCTATTCCAATTACATTACAAACTTTAGCTGTTTTAATGATAGGTTATTTATTACCTCTTCGAAAAGCAGTATTAGTGACTAGCTTATACGCTATTGGAGGATTAATCGGGTTACCCTTCTTCTCTGGATTTATCGGTGGCTTTCAATCTGTACTCCTACCGACTTTTGGCTTTATACTGAGTTTTATTTTAGCTTCGTCAGTTCAAGCTTGGTACTTATTAACTGTGAAGACAATTGAAACACCACAACTCGTAATTGCTGGGCTTTTAAATATCCTAATTACGTACATGATTGGACTTCCATATATGGCCGGGATTTTAAATCTTTATATGGGAAATAATATGGGCGCAACAACCATTCTGATGTTAGGCTTTATTCCATTTATACCTGGTGATTTATTGAAACTAGGAATCAGTGTCCTGATTGCTAAACGAATTATCCCGATTATAAAACACCGGACAAACTGAATCCTGCTCCAGCGCAACATTAGGAAACGTTTTACTGATGTGCTATACTTAATGGGCTTGATTTCATAAAGAAGTCAATGCAATATTTGGATTTGTTTCGAGTAACTTTTTTAACTAAGCAGATTTTAAATATATTTTAAAGAAAACGAGGTGATAAATAAGTGAGTAAAGACGAACGACAATATGCGGTTTTAGTCGATGCGGAGAATGTTTCTCCTAAGTATATTCATATC